>CAYTSJ010000322.1:0-3064 GCA_964440385.1 uncultured Pusillimonas sp.
CTGAGAGTTGGCAAGATTTTTATGTACGTTGAGAAGCGTCTTGCCGGACAGCGGCCATCTTTCGCCTATTGGCAGTTAACCAAAGCTGGCCGTGAAATGTGCCGCATAATCTCACGAGAGCTTGAATATGACGTTGTTGCAATAGCAAACGCCGTAACAGAGAAAAGCTCTGGGTACAAAAGCGTTTTGAAATATTCCACATACACAAACGTAGAAAAAAACGAAGTAGATCTTTCGAGTATCCGGTCTGTGTTTTAATTTGATCTATGAACGACACGTACAAGGTACGCTTGCGCTCACGTCGCATGCGCCGCCCTTGAATCCGAGTGCGTGTTGACACAATGACCGGCACAGTAAGAACGCCCAACTCATAACTTGCCACGTTGTGGCAAGTAAGAAAGCATCAAACGATGCTTCAAATGAATTTCGGGACATTATTTCAGGAAAATTAAAGTGCCTGGCCCCGGCACCAAAGAGGGAAAATCGCAGAGCGAAAAGCCCCTATTTTCTAGCGTCTGCCTGATTGCGATGACCTGGCAATCCCCCCTTGCCATACAGGATGTTCACACCAATCAGGCGGGAACCCTAAACCTTCACACACAGGAACTCGTGGGTACCTCGCAAATAGGTCGAGCAGGGCGGCCTTTAGGCCAGAGCCATGCTTGATGCTTGCGCAGAGATAATTGAGTACTGTCGCCGTTACAAAAAAAGTACGTGCCTGATCTGAGCTAAACGAAAGGTCACGTTGGCGATAGGACTGTGGAGTCACACTGGTCATGGCTCCAAGTATGCGACCATGGTGTGCCACCGTGTTTCTCATCACCGACATTGCGTGCAACCAAGAGGTAAAAACACGCACATCTTCAACCCTGAAACGTCGACTGATTTCTTTTTTATAGCTGGGTACGTTCAGTTTTGCATAAGCGGTTGACCATGAACCAAACGAGAGACATTCGCTAATAGCCCAACTGGGGGGAAGTTCGGGTTGGCTGTATTTGCTGCGATAGTGCGCGATAAAAGGCTTGTGCGCCATCCACTGCACCTCGTCAGTCACTTTCGCAAGAAAGGATTTCTTCCTCGCCCCGTTGTCTGGATCATCAAGCTTGAACAGTTGCTCATTGAGGAACCAATGCGGTCCTTCGTATTTGCTCAGCACATTCGAAATACAGACTCTCGCCGCAAGCTCTACACGCTCCAGCTGGTCGGCAACAAGCCTGCGCAGCTCTCTATCAAACTCATAACGCTCAATGACCTGATCAAAATGGGCACCCTCATGAAAGGCTTTGGTGTTCAGATCCTGCCATTGATACCAATAGCCTTTCATACGATATGCCCCTACTGTTTGCAAGTAAGGTAATGCCGTCCTAGGATCCACAATCATCCCTTGTTTTCGAAGCTTCTCAATGATCTGTGGCGGCTCCAAATGGGGCTTTTTGAAGATTTCTCTGGGAGCATCTTTACCGTTGGAAACACCGGTCCGCTCTGGCGGCATATTGTTAGACATTGTCATCGCACAGGCTATAGACGTGAAAAACCCGCCTTTTGCACTGCTTCATTTAACGAAGCACGTTATCCGTAGATAACAAGTGTGGCGGGTTGCGTTGGGATAAGTATCTCTCAAAATTGACCAAAGAGTCAAGAATAATTAAACCCTCTTTCAACAGGATGAGGCTGTGCAATCGTGATCCGTCTGCACTTAACTGTCGATTACCCTGTCCCCTTCAAGGAGTCCAACTCGTATATTTCAGGATATCTTGCTTTGAGCTTATTAAGGTCAGGCATATGGTCCGATTCTCGCCATGCAATCAAGCCTGGCACATACGGATTCCAAAACCTGCCAGTTTTTGGAAACGTCCAGCCGTAAAACACTCGCCCCACCAAGGCATCAACAACTCCGAGCCGTCGTTCGATCAGCTGGTAGCGCCATTGCGGACGTTCATCAATTGCCTTGATACGCTCCTGCAGTCGGCCAGCTCCCCGATTCGTTTCATTCAATACCGATGCAGTTAGCAGAACTGCACCTTTAACGCCGTCGAGCGCATCAAGCTTATTAATAAAATTGTTTAAGCTGCAGCGCCGCACAGCCAAGCGATCATCGGGCTGCAGAACAAGTTTCATCCCGGTTAACGGCCCGGACTTCCTTAGAACCAGCTCCTTAATTCGGAGATATAACTGCTCGACAGGTCTTTCCACACTACCGCCGATATGTGTAGACCATACGGTAGGGCTTTCGTTGACGCAAAAGAACCTCACATTCTTATAGGGTTCGTCATACTCACATAGCTGACGGACTCGACGCTGGGCAACACCCGCGAACAGCAGCGCTAAAAGACCGCATAGCACTGCCCACCCAAACTCGTGATTAATCAACGCAATACAAACTCCAACAAAAAAAACGAAAGAAGTCGCAAACAAAATCTTCACACCTTTTACCCACAGCATGTTTGTTATCCCGACTCAGAGGTGTTTAGCCGCTAAACAAGCACTCAGATAGCGCAACAATGTTTAGCTGCTAAACAGTTTGATCATCATGGCCAGCCCGGCCGCTGACAAGAACGGCCCAAAGGGGTGGTCGGCTTTGATGGAGCCAGCAAACCGCCATACACAGGCAGCAATAGCCCCCGCTCCACAAGCGCCAATTAGCATCCAGGGCACAGCACCGACACCGAACCAGGCACCAAGCGCTGCCATCAGCTTGAAGTCGCCGTACCCCATTCCGTCTTGGCCTGCTCGCCACCGATAAACCAAATTGGCGAACCATAGAACGCCATAGCCCACTGCCGCGCCCAGTACCGCATCGGACAATGGCGTAAACACCTCATGAATATTGATTAGCAAACCCGCCCACATCAGCGGCAAGGTCAACAGGTCGGGCAACAGACCATGCTTGATATCGATCCATGACAGCCAAATCAACATCACAAACAACAACCCACTCGCCCCTATCGAAACTAGCGTCACATTTACCATCGCAACCTCGTCAGTGTTTAGCCGCTAAACTGTTTAGCGGCTAAACGGGCTTTCAGCTTCGGCATCCATACCCAGTTTCTCAATCAGCGCATGC
>CAYTSJ010000323.1:0-3058 GCA_964440385.1 uncultured Pusillimonas sp.
CAGGAGTTGGCTACGGTTTTTCGCGGCCTGGCCGAATGCGACGCTTTGCGCTGCGTTGTTTTGACAGGTGGTCCAGATGTCTTCGCCGCTGGTGCTGATATCGAAGACATGTCGAAGATTGATGCTGTTCAGATGTATCACCGCCATACAGAAAGACTGTGGGCGGCCATCGCGGAGTGTCCTGTGCCTGTGATTGCTGCGGTTGCTGGTTATGCGCTTGGCGGGGGCCTTGAGCTCGCCATGAATGCAGACATTATTTTGTCGACACGATCCGCAAGATTTGGTCAGCCCGAGGTGCGTGTGGGGATTATGCCCGGCGCGGGCGGAACACAAAGATTAACCCGTGCTATTGGCAAGTTTCAGGCGATGTATCTGTGTATGACTGGAACCATGATTTCGGCCGATGAGGCGCTGCAAATGGGCCTTGTCAGCAAAGTGGTGGATGACGCTGAGCTGTTGAAAGAGGCCGCTGAAATGGCTGCATTGATTTCCAGCCAGCCTCCGATTGCCATCCAGCAGATCAAAGAGGTGATTGTTCAGGGTGCAGATGCCCCCCTTGGGGCTGCATTGGCGCTTGAAAGAAAATCTGTGCAATTGCTGTTTGCAACACAAGACAAGCAAGAGGGAATGCGCGCTTTTCTTGAGAAGCGTAAGCCTGTCTACACCGGAAACTGACTTTACGGCTTACTGCATGGTGCGGATGAGACCAACCGCAATCCCTTCAAGGGTAAATTCTTCAGGGTCTGTGACGACAATCGGTTCAAAGTCGGGGTTTTCGGGAAGCAGCACGATATGGCTTCCTTTGCGCTGGAGTCGCTTCACGGTGACATCGTCACCCAGGCGCGCGACGACAATCTGACCATTGCGTGCTTCGGTGGTTTTTTTGACAGCCAGCAGGTCGCCGTCGAAAATGCCGGCATCTCGCATGCTAAGACCCCGAACCTTGAGCAGATAGTCGGGTGACTGGGTAAACAAGGCGGGTTCAACGCTGATTTCGCGGTCGACGTGTTCGGAGGCCATAATGGGGCTGCCCGCAGCGACACGCCCTACCACCGGAAGAACAAGACGTTCAAAAAAACCGGGTTCGGCAGAGACGGAAGCGTATTGAGCTGTTGGTGAGCCCGAGGACTGATTTTTTTCGTTTAAATCGACTGAGGGATGTGCCAGCGAATCAGCAGCGGAGACAGGCCCGCCGGCCGTATTTTGCTGCGACAGGGCTTCTGAACCTATGTTGGTGCTGTAACGTGTTGAAGCGGGCATCGAAGTATCGTTGCTGCCAGTGATAAGCCGAATGCCCCGTGACGCGCCGGCGGTGAGTGCAATAGCCCCTTTTTTAGCCAGGGCCTTGAGATGATCTTCGGCGGCATTGGCGGACCGAAAACCCAGTTCGCGGGCAATTTCTGCCCGAGTGGGAGGAAACCCCGTGCGCTCAAGCTGTTGCCGAATAAGGTCGAGAATTTGTTGCTGGCGAAGGGTGAGTTTGATGGCCATGAAAATAAAATAGGGCTGTATAAAAATACAGCCCTATTCTGCACCAAGCACCGGGTATTGGCAAGTGTCAGGTTAGCTTGTAGTAACCCTCAGCCGATGACGTTGGCAATGGCTTTGGCAACGTAGTCAATGTTGCGGCTGTTCAGCGCTGCAACACAAATGCGACCACTGCTGACCGCGTACACGCCGTGTTTGTCGCGCAAGACATCGACCTGGGGGGCAGTCAGGCCCGAGTAAGAGAACATACCGCGCTGAGCCAGGACAAAATCAAAGTTCTGTTTGACGCCTTGGTCTTTCAATTTCTGGACCAGTTGTGAACGCATGTCACGAATGCGGTTACGCATCTGACCGAGTTCGTTAACCCACAAGGTGTAAAGTTCAGGCGTATTCAGTACTGCAGAAACAACTGTACCGCCGTGTGTAGGGGGGTTGGAGTAGTTGGTGCGAATGACACGTTTGACCTGGCTGAGAACGCGGGCATTTTCGTCTTTTGAGCTGCAAATGAGCGTCAGTGCGCCAACGCGTTCGCCATACAGCGAGAATGACTTCGAGAACGAAGAGCTGACCAGCATGGTCATGCCCATGGCGGCAAACATGCGTACGACAGCTGCGTCTTCTTCAAGGCCGTCACCAAAGCCCTGATAGGCGATGTCGAGGAAGGGCACCAGACCTGAATCTTTGACG
This sequence comes from uncultured Pusillimonas sp., assembly GCA_964440385.1. Classification (GTDB taxonomy): domain Bacteria; phylum Pseudomonadota; class Gammaproteobacteria; order Burkholderiales; family Burkholderiaceae_B; genus Neopusillimonas. The sequence continues at coordinate 2,176 of CAYTSJ010000323.1, forward strand.
GTGTTGGCGATTTCTTGCCACTGTGCCGTGGTTGGGTCAACCCCGGTAGGGTTATGACAGCAAGCATGCAAGACAACGATTGTGCCTTTAGGCAGTGCTTTGAGCGCGCCGATCATGCCTTCAAAATCGAGGCCATGTGTTTCAGCGTTGTAGTAAGGGTAGTTTTCAACAACAAAACCCGCACGCTCGAACAACGCGCGGTGATTTTCCCAGCTGGGGTTGCTGATGACAACCTTGGCATTGGGCGATACTTGTTTGAGGAAATCTGCACCGATTTTCAGTGCGCCTGTGCCGCCCAGTGTTTGTACTGTCAGGGCACGGCCTGAGGCAATGATTTCAGAGTCTTGACCCAAAAGCAGTGTCTGAGCCTCTTTATTGTAGGTGCCCAACCCCTCGATGGGCAGGTAACCACGGGGCGCTGCAGCCTGCAGGCGCTGGGCTTCAGCTTGCTGAACCGCTTTAAGCAAAGGAATTCGACCTTCATCGTCGTAGTACACCCCAACGCCCAGATTCACTTTTTCTGTACGCGTATCAGAGTTGTATTGCTCGTTGAGGCCAAGAATAGGGTCACGGGGGGCCAGTTCGACAGCTTCGAAGATAGAGGTCATGATGCCTGTGTGTTGGGAAAATAGCAGGAGAGAAGAAGAAAGAGTGTTGCCTGAGCGTGTGTCACACAACAATGAGATAATAAGGGGTTTACCCCTAGGTGTCTAGCATGTCCGAGTCAAGTTCCGGTTTCGTTCAATACCCGAACAGTCCGTTTCAGCTGTACCAGCCTTATCCGCCGGCCGGCGATCAGCCCACGGCGATTCAGGCCTTGTTAGAAGGCGTTGACGATGGCTTGATGTTCCAGACTTTGCTGGGGGTAACGGGGTCTGGCAAG
>CAYTSJ010000324.1:0-3032 GCA_964440385.1 uncultured Pusillimonas sp.
ACCCCGTTGCACCCACATATAACTGGTGCTTGTCGGACTTCGCCCAGGCTCTTTAGTCCAACCTGATTTATTCATAATCGTCGAAAACGGCCATTCAAAACACCACGTCATATCGTCACCAGCGCGCGTTTCATGACACTGCGCCGGCGATTTGACTGGTCAGTATTCCCCTACCACGCCAATATCGTCAAAAATGCGTTCTGATGGCTGCCTTTTTTCAGGCGCAAAAAAAGTACCTGCAAGAAGGGTACCCCCTTCTTGGCAATCATGCGCAACAACCATTTGATGTTGTAACCCGCCGCACACAATACGGCATGCAACTTGTCGCCGTTTTCACCCTTAAGGTGGCAACGATCCATGCGGTGGTCCGCTTTCAAATGACCAATAATCGGTTCAATGGCCTGCCTGCGTTTGAGCTGCTTTCGTTCTAGTGCGGTCAGCCGTGTGGGCTTGCCTCGATGCACAACGCGCACCTGCGGATTGTCAGCTTCAACGCCCCGGTAACCCAAGTCCACAAAGACCGTGCTTGGGGCCTGTGGCACACAGTCCTGCATCAGAATCGTGGCCTGTTCCAGCTGTTCGTTGAGGGTATGACCGTCATACGGATTGCTGTGAAATGCCCGTGCCCCGACGATCAAATTGCCTTTGAACGTGCTGGCAATACCCACCTTGACACCAAACTCGTAAGGCCGACGGGCTTTGCCCTTGCCGATACAATCCACTTCCGGGGCATGCCAGGCATACAACTTGGGTTGACCCTTGACGCTCTTGCGCTGGGCGCTTTGGGTGGCGATACGCTGTGCTTTACCCAAGACCTCTTCCAGTGCAGATCGAACAGCTTGACCCAGCACGTTGGCTTTACGGTCCACCTCGCGCGCCAGGCGTCCCACAATGGTTCGCTGACGTTTAATGGCACGGCGCATGCGTTTGAACTGGCGGGCATGCGCATAACGTCCAGCCTGACGGCTCAGTTGCGTGCCTTCCTTGGCAAAGGTTTGCTTGAGCGAAATGCCCACCGCTTTGGCGGCGTCCACCAGTTTGATCCGAGCCGTCTCCAGCAGCCGGCTGTCCGTGGGGTGTGCAATGGCCTTCTCCTGAACGGTGCTGTCCACAATCACACGGCTCAGTTCCTGGGGCTTGATCAGCTTGAGATCAACGGCCACGTTGATGGTTTGTGCCAACAATTCTTCTACCCCTTCTTCGCCCAACAGCTTGCGAAACTTCACCAACGTGGTGGCATCGCAGGGTCGACGGTGTTCAAAGTACGCTTGGCCAGCGAAGAACTGCCACGTGGGGGTTTCACCCCAGCGCTCAACCACGCCCTCATCCGATTCGTTGAACGCATGCTTCAGATACAGCAGCGAAATCATGATCCGAAGCGGCACACGTGGGCGACCCGCGTTGCTGCGCGAAGACTGACGCTGCGGCTTCTCGCCAAACAAATCCAGGTCCGGCATCGCGACCCCCGTGTGGGCTTTACGAACAAACAGATGGGCCACCCGTGCCTCAAGTTCTTGCCATGGCATGCGCGAGGACAACACCTCCAACGGATGACGAAGGTCAATCATCTGATCAATGCGAGAACGGAAAAAATCATCGGTGGCAGGGCAGGCAAACATCGAAATAAAACTCCCAGAAAATAGCCTCTATTGGACAACAAACCGGGAGTTCCGGGTATCGGAAATTGCCCCAATCTTCAATGTTTATGCGGGTTACGGGGATTGTTCAGGGCCGACCAATTAGCGGAAAGTCCCTGTTTCTGCCAGGGTTACTCAATCAGGCTTTGTGCGATATGACCCGCCTGGATCAGGTCGGCGTCCCAGGGTGGCTCGGTCGAGAACCTGGACAGAATATGCTCGATGAACAGTTTGAGCCTGAGTCCGCCGCGATGGGTGTGGGGGTACACCACCCAGAGCCAGAATGAGGACAGTTGCCAGTCGGCCAGAACCGGGACAAGCCGACCTGACATGATCGACGCCGAAGCTACCAGAGTGGGGATACAGACGATACCGGCATTGGCGGCGGCGTATTCTTCCAGTAAATGAACGCTATTGGTACGCAGTGCCGGGCGCAGATCCATCGAAACGGTTTCCCGCTTGCCGTAGAACAGCCACCGGTCGCGTGTCGGGTAATTGGAATACAGCCCCAATCGATGCTCGTAAAGATTGCGTGGCCCTTTGGGTGTGCCATGCTTTTCAAGATAGGCGGCCGACGCACAGAAAACACGCCGCACCGGAAACAGGGGCCGCCCGATCAGTTCATTAGATGCTGGCTTGAAAATCTGCAAGGCGCAGTCCACGCCGGCCTTGACCGGGTCGACCACGGTGTCGTTGACGACCAGGTCAAGCTCAACGCCGGGGTAAAGATCCTGAAATTCGCGCAGATAGCTTGCCATATGGCCCAGTACCAGCCCCGGCAGGGCATGAACGCGCAGGCGTCCGGCAATCGTTCCGCGCGCCTGGCGCATCTGGTCCACCAGGTCTGATGTGCGCGACAGCAGGTCGGTGCAGTCGGCCAGAAAAGCCTCGCCCACTTCCGACAGCTGGATGTTTCGGGTGTTGCGATGAAACAGTGGCGCACCGACGTAGTTTTCCAGTTGCTGGATACGTGTGGTCACCACGGATTTTGATACGTTAAGCCGTCGCGCCGCTTCCGAAAAATTTTCCGTTTCTGCAGCCGTGACAAACGCCTCGATCGAGAGGTATCGGTCCAAAATTGTCTCCTTGCCAAGGGGTGGCAAATTCTTTTTATGACCGAATGATAGCGTTGTTGTCAGCAGGTAATGTCGTGAAGCAGATATGAACGGCGGGGCGAGTTGTTTGGCGGGTCAGGGGTGGCGGCTGGTCTTTGGCCAGGAATGACTAACATGCAGTGATGCGTGCGGGTGTTCCAACCAAAAACGGGGCTGGAACACTCTGAAACCCACTAAAGGCGAATGCCTATTTTGCAGGTGCCTTGGTGAAGCGCAGGTAAGGCAGTTTGATGTCGATGGCACCAAATTTTTCTTTGGCTTGTTCATCGTTAAGGCTCAG
>CAYTSJ010000325.1:0-3021 GCA_964440385.1 uncultured Pusillimonas sp.
CACGGGTTTCCCAATCCACCACCAGGCTTAAGGCTGCCGGATCAAGGAACAAATAGCGCAGCAAATTAGGCTCGGGCTCGTTGCCGGGCCAGCCGCCAAACAAGCGCCGCAACGGTGCATTACTGGCCAGCATGTTCCAGGTCCGGTCGATGATATACGCGGGTACCGTAATGCTGTCTACACAGGCCTGCAGCCCTTCGGGCAATTCGCTAGGGGCATCACGACCATGATCCGGATCAGCACATTCAGCCAATTCGAACAGGTAGTGTCGTTCGGCCCGAGTCATGTTCAAAACCGTCGCCAACCTGGCCCAGACCTGGGCTGAAACGGTAACGTCGCGACCCTGCTCGATCCAGGTGTACCAGGTAATGCTGATACCCGCCAATTGCGCGACCTCTTCGCGGCGCAGCCCCGGTGTGCGGCGCCGCAGCCCGGCCGGCAAACTAACACTGGCGGGGGTCACACGCGCACGCACACTGCGCAAAAACTCACCCAGTGCCCGGCGCCGCGACACCGTTGCCGGGTGTTCGGGCGCACTGGCACCCGCGTCAAGCGTCATGCTTACTGTTTACCCAGGTTGGGCGCCAAGGTGCGCCGAACGTCGTCTTCGGTACGACCACTGCGCTTGACGTAGTCTGCCAATTGGTCAGCACCGATATTGCCCACGTTGAAATACTGGGACTGCGGATGGCTGAAGTAAAACCCCGAAACACTGGAAGCGGGGTACATGGCGTAAGAATCCGTGATCTGCATCTGGATGTCTTCAGCATCCAGCACCTGGAACATTTCTTTCTTGACGATGTGTTCGGGACACGCCGGGTAACCGGGTGCCGGACGAATGCCCTGGTATTTTTCGGCAATCATGTCGGCATTATCAAGCGCCTCTGAAGGCACATAGCCCCACAGATCGGTTCGAACACGCGCGTGCAAACACTCGGCGAAGGCTTCCGCGAAACGATCGGCAAGGGCCTTGAGCATGATGGAAGAATAGTCATCGTTCTGACGCTCGAATTCCGCCTCGCGCTTTTCGATACCCAAACCGCCTGTCACCGCGAACATACCGATGTAGTCGGCCACCCCCGAAGACTTGGGCGCGATGAAATCGGCCAGACACTTGTTATCAACCCCCTCGCGCTTGACGCCTTGCTGGCGCAGGTTACGCCAGGTCAGCAACACTTCGGTCCGGCTGTCGTCGGTGTAGATTTCAATGTCGTCGTCATTGACCGTGTTGGCCGGATAGAACGCAATCACGCCGTTGGCGGTCAGCCAGCGCCCCTCAATAATTTTTCGCAGCATGGCCTGACCATCGGCAAAAACTTTGCGCGCCTGCTCGCCCACCACTTTGTCATCAAGAATGGCCGGATACTGACCAAACAGGCTCCAGGTCTGGAAGAAAGGCGTCCAGTCAATGTACTTGGCCAGCTCTGCCAGATCGTAGTTTTTGAAGGTGCGTCGACCGATGAACTTGGGGCGCGGCGGGGTATACGACGACCAGTCGATGACCGGCTTGTTGGCACGTGCCTGTTCGATGCTGATGGTCGGCAACTCTTTACGGTTGGCATGACGCTCACGGACCTGGTCATACTCTTTGGCAACCTCGTCAAGATAAGCCTGGCTTTGATCAGACAACAAATTGGTGGCCACACCGACCGACCGACTGGCATCGGGGACATAAATGACCGGACCGCTGTAGTTTGGTGCAATCTTGACCGCCGTATGGACACGACTGGTTGTTGCGCCACCGACCAGCAACGGAATCTTTCGACTGCGGAAATATTCGTCACGCTCCATTTCAGAAGCGACATAAGCCATTTCTTCAAGACTGGGGGTGATCAAACCCGACAAGCCCACAATATCGGCGTTTTCTTCTTTGGCCTTGGCGAGAATTTCGGCGCAAGGCACCATCACGCCCATATTCACGACTTCGAAGTTATTGCACTGCAGCACCACCGTGACGATGTTTTTACCGATGTCATGGACGTCGCCCTTGACGGTGGCCATGACGATCTTGCCCTTGGCGCGCACATCGCCCCCGGCTGCCGCAATCTGACGTTTTTCTTCCTCGATGTAGGGAACCAGATGGGCCACCGCCTGCTTCATGACCCGGGCAGATTTCACCACCTGGGGCAAGAACATCTTGCCGGCCCCGAACAGGTCTCCGACCACATTCATGCCATCCATCAGCGGCCCCTCAATGACCTGAATCGGACGGCCGCCCTGATCGGCAATTTTCTGACGAACCTCTTCGGTGTCTTCCACAATGAACGCGGTGATACCGTGAACCAGGGCGTGGGTCAGCCGCTTTTCGACAGGCTGCTCGCGCCAGACCAGGTCTTCTTCTTTCCTGGCGCCGGACCCTTTGACGGTTTCGGCAAACTCAACCAGACGCTCGGTCGGTGTGCGAGCATCAGCCGCATCAACCTTGCCCAACGGCTCGGCGCGATCAAGAACAACGTCTTCAATCAGGTCAAGCAAACGCTTGTCGATATCCTGGTAAACGCCCAGCTGCCCGGCATTGACGATACCCATCGTCATGCCTTGCTGGATGGCGTAATACAGGAAAACGGTATGAATGGCTTCGCGCACCGCCTCGTTGCCACGGAACGAGAAACTGACGTTGGAAACGCCCCCCGACACACGGGCGTGCGGCAGGTTGTCTGTGATCCAGCGCGTACCCTCGATGAAGTCAACCGCATAGTGGTTGTGCTCTTCTATACCGGTGGCAATCGCAAAAACGTTGGGGTCGAAGATAATGTCTTCAGGCGGGAAACCGACCTCTTCAACCAGCAATTTGTAGGCCAGACCGCAAATATCAATGCGTCGCTGCAGGGTGTCGGCCTGACCTTTTTCGTCAAAAGCCATGACCACGGCGGCCGCACCATATTTACGGCACAACCGCGCATGTTCAAGAAAAGCTTCGACGCCTTCCTTCATGGAAATCGAATTCACCACCGCCTTGCCCTGCACGCATTGCAAGCCCGCCTCGATTACCTCGAACTTCGAAGAGTCGATCATCACGGG
>CAYTSJ010000326.1:0-3012 GCA_964440385.1 uncultured Pusillimonas sp.
GTAGCCAGGTTTCTTGACGACACCATTCCGTTCATGGCCATTCCTGCAACCATTGAAGCCTGTCTTGAAGCGATGTCTGCCAGTCATGCGTTAGCCCCCGCTACGCTTGAAGATATTCTTGCACTTGACGCAGAAGCACGTGCCAAGGCAGAGGAATATTGTCGGCAGGTATTTGCCTAGTCGTTACAATAAGACATTGATTCAGCCCCCATGAAATGGGGCAAATTGTCGGTTTATATTTCGGAATTCTATGCTTTTCACCCTGCTGGCTTTTGCTGTTGCCTTGGGCTTGCTTATTACGTTTCACGAGCTGGGTCATTATTGGGTTGCCCGGCGGTGCGGCGTACGCGTGCTGCGCTTCTCGGTAGGGTTTGGCAAGGTGTTGCTACAACGCACCGATAAGCATGGCACTGAATGGGCACTTTCGGCGATTCCGCTAGGCGGCTACGTCAAAATGCAAGATGACCCACCAGAAAACGCCACACCTGCCCAATACGCCGAATCGTTCAACAATAAACCGGTAAAACAACGTTTCGCCATTGTTGCCGCCGGTCCTGTTGCGAATCTGGTGCTGGCCGCGTTGTTGTACGCGGGTCTGAATATGGCCGGCACACAAGAGCCGGTTGCCCTTTTGAATGCCCCGGCGGCTGGCACGTCTGCGGCTCAGGCCGGTATTCAGGCGGGTGATCGAATCATTGTCATCGACGGAACCCCGGTGCAATCCTGGACTGAAGCCCGCTGGGCTTTGCTTGATCATGTCACGAGTGGCGGTGAAATCGAGCTTAAAGTGCAGACCTCGCAAGGTCTTGAACGCACGCGCATATTGTCTTTGCCTCGGTCTGATATGTCTGACGATAAAGTTGACCCTCTTGCGCAAGCGGGGTTGACGCTTTTAACACCAAAGGTCAAGGTAGGTCAGGTTGTCAAGGGGAGTGCAGGCGCGGCCGCCGGGCTGGCGGAAGGCGATATCATTCGCAAGATTGGCGATGTCGCCGAACCAGGCCCGCAGGTATTCGTTGAAACGATTCAGGCGCATGCCAATAAATTGTTACCGGTAGTGGTTGATCGGCAAGGGGTGCAATTAACGCTTGCCGTGATGCCCCGTCTTGAAACGGGTCCTGAGGGTACTCAAATCGGCCGCATCGGCGTCATGCTGGCCGCCGATATGCCGATGGTTACTGTAAGTTACGGGGTTTTTGAAAGTCTTTGGCGTGGTGTTGAAAGAACTTTTGATACCGCATGGTTTTCACTCAAAATGATGGGCCGCATGCTGGTTGGTGAAGTTTCTGTACGCAGCATCAGCGGTCCGGTAACTATTGCTGATTATGCAGGTCAAAGCGCACGGGTAGGTCTTGCGGCGTACATCGGTTTTTTGGCCCTGATCAGTGTTAGTATCGGCGTTTTGAATTTGTTGCCCATTCCCATGCTTGATGGCGGGCACCTGATGTACTACATCGCTGAAATCATTCGAGGCAAACCGGTTCCAGACACCTGGCTTGAACAAGGTCAGAGGGTAGGGCTGGCGTTGTTAGCCGGTCTTATGGGTTTGGCTTTTTTCAATGATGTGTTGCGTCTTCTCAGTTAACCTGTTGTGCCGTACAATCCTCCACCATCTGATCGTCTAAGGATCCCCCAGGATGTCGTTTCGCCGTAAATTTTCTCTTGCCCGCCGTGTCATGCCGCTTGTACTCACAGCGTTCCTGACCCCGGGTCTGGCTCATGCGTTTTCGCCTTTCGTTGTCAAAGACATTCGTGTAGAGGGTGTTCAGCGGGTTGATGCAGGCACAATTTTCAGTTATCTGCCGGTTAAGGTAGGGCAAAAATTCACCGAAGAGCAGGCCGCCGAAGCGATTCAAAGGCTATACGCAACCGGTTTTTTCAGTGACGTGTCCATCGACACGCAAAACGACATCATTGTGGTCGCAGTTAAAGAACGGCCAACCATTGCCTCGATTACCCATAACGGGATGCGCTCATTTGACGCGGCTGGCCTGAACAAGGCCTTGGCGTCAGTGGGTTTTGCTCCCGGGCGCGTGTTTGACCAGGGTTTGCTTGAACAGGCCGAGTTCCAGCTCAAGCAAGAATACCTGTCTCAAGGTAAATATGGTGTCGAGATTACCCCGGTTATTACACCCTTGCCGCGTAATCGTGTGGGTGTTACTTTTGATATTTTCGAAGGTGATGTCGCCACTATCAGCGAAATCAATTTCGTGGGTAACAAGGCATTTTCTGCCGGCGATCTTCTCGACGAAATGACCCTGACTACCGGTGGCATCATGACCTGGTACACCGGTACCAACAAATATTCTCGCGAGAAACTTGAAGGCGATCTGGAAAAGATTCGTTCGTTTTATCTCGACCGCGGTTACCTCGAGTTCTCTATGGAACCTCCGCAGGTCACCATCTCACCCGATCGTCAAAGCATTTATATTACGATTACCTTGAACGAAGGCGAGCCCTACAAGATCCGCAGCGTTCGTATGGCGGGTGATCTTTTAACGCTTGAAAAAGAAATTCGTAGTCTGGTTACTGTCAAAGAAGGTGAAACCTTTTCTGCCGCAGTTGCCAATGCCAATGTAAAAAGTATTACCGACTATTTGGGTAGCCTGGGTTATGCGTTTGCCAACGTCAATCCTAACCCCCAACTAGACCGCGAAGCCAAAGAAGCTGACCTGACTTTTTATGTTGACCCGGGTCGCCGGGTTTATGTTCGTCGCATTCAAATTGGCGGCAATACCCGTACCCGCGATATTGTTGTGCGTCGTGAGTTGCGTCAACAAGAAGCCGCCTGGTACGACTCGAACAGTATCAAAGAGTCTCGTGACCGTATCGACCGTCTTGGTTATTTCAGTGACTTGAATGTCGATACCCAACCTGTACCTGGCACTCCCGACCAGGTCGATGTCAACATCAACGTCAAAGAAAAACCCACCGGGATGTTGAACCTTGGGGTGGGTTATGGCTCAACCGACAAGGTTATTTTGTCGGCGGGTATCAGCCAGGACAATATTT
>CAYTSJ010000327.1:0-3009 GCA_964440385.1 uncultured Pusillimonas sp.
GCTGACCTCAATAAAAAAGCCGTGTACACGATTGAATTCAACCCGCAAATTCGGGATGCCTGTACGTTCTCGCTCCCGGGTCTCAAGGGTCAGCAAAAAGTCACCGTTGTCTGAAGCCAGTCGTCTTAGCTCATCCAGTTCCAGGTCATATCCTGACGCAATCACTCCGCCATCGCGCACCATCAGGGCGGGCTCGGGATCAACAGCCCTCAGCAGCAACGCGGCCAGTTCACCTGACAGATTCAGCGATTGTGCCAAGGAGGCGAGTGCCGGATTAGCGGGGAAACTGTCGACAATGTGCTGATGCAGATCAGGCAACACTTGAAGCGCTTCACGCAAGCTGGCCAGTTCGCGGGGTCTGACCGACCTGAGTGCAATCCGGGTAGCAATGCGTTCAATATCAGGAAACCGGTGTAGCGTATGGTGCAATGTATGCAGTGAGGCCACCCCCAATGTGTCTGTGGTGACTGGAGAGAGAAAGCATCGAATGATGCCTTGGCGCTCAAGGGCTGGTTGATTGTCTCGCAAAGGGTGATGTAGCCAGTGTCGCAGCAGGCGACTTCCCATGGGGGTTTGGCAATGATCCAGGGTAGAAAACAAAGTGGGGCTGCTTTCGCCAGACAAAGTCTCGGTAATTTCCAGGTTCTTGCGTGTTATCGGGTCCATCACGACAAACTGGCCCTGGCGCTCCAGCCGCAGGCTCTGGATGTGAGTGAGCGCCTGACTTTGCGTTTGACGGACATAGTGCAGCAGGGCGCCGGCCGCCCCGATACAAGGGGATGATTCAGCCAGATCGAATGCGGCCAGTGAGTCAATGCCAAAGTGGCTCAGCAGGGTGTTTTGAGCGCTGTCTTTTTCAAAGTGCCAGACGGGCAGGTGTCGCACCGGTGTGCCGTCAATCAGGCTTGGTGATTGGCCTTCCGGGCAGACCAGTTCTGCCGGGGCGACCCGATGCAGTTCGGTATCAAGCAGTTCTGGTGTGCACTCAGAGACGACGAATTGCCCATTGGCCAGGTTCATCCAGGCCAGCGCGGCGACTTGGGACTTGCCTTGTCTGGTCAGCCACGCCGCGGCAATCAAGCGGTCTGCCTTGGCGGGCAGCAAGGCTTCGTCGGTCAGTGTGCCAGGGGTAACGATACGAACAATTTTTCGTTCGACGGGGCCTTTGCTGGCGGCCGGATCGCCGATTTGTTCGCAGATGGCAATCGATTCCCCCAGTGCAACCAGACGGGCAAGATAGCCTTCCATGGCATGAAAGGGGACGCCAGCCATCGGGATCGGGGCGCCATTCGAAGTGCCGCGTTTGGTGAGGGTCAAGTTCAGTAACCGCGCTGCCCTTTCGGCGTCTTCGAAAAACATCTCGTAGAAATCGCCCATGCGATAAAACAGCAGATGCGAGCCTGCCTGTGCCTTCAGGCGCAAATATTGCTGCATCATGGGGGTGTGTCCGGCGAGCGCTTGTTCTGTTGTCGTCATAGGATGGAATAGTGCCTGGGTGTTGAAACTATGGGGCGCTAAAAGAGAGAATCGCCTGGCGCCTGATTTTATCGTGTATTGAACTTGCCCCTGTTTGCATGTCAGACAATTCTGAAGACCGTTAGACCTTGGTATCATTGGCGTTTAACGGTGTCCTGCAATCTTTTGTTTCGTTTACCATGAACTCGCCTCAACCCGTTTCTTCAGCCGACAAGTCGCCCACAGATCTTTATGTGCAGCCAGGTCATTTGTTGCGCCGGGCCCACCAGATTTCTGCGTCAATTTTCCACGATGAGATGGGTCAACTGGTTACGCCGGTTCAGTACGCCATTTTGCGAACCTTGCGCGAATATCCCGGTATTGATCAGGTCTCGTTGGCGGGTCTTGTCGCCATGGACACTTCAACAGCGGCCAGTGTGGCTACCCGGCTTGCTGAAAAAGGGCTGCTGACGCGACACCTTGATGCGCGTAACCGCCGTCAACGCGCCTTACATCTGACAGACTCAGGGCGCGAATTGCTTGATCAGGTCGAGTCTGGAATCGACCGTTTGCATCACAGGCTGTTTGATGGGTTTACAGAAGCCGAAGAAAAACAGTTCATTGAGCTACTCAAAAAACTCGTCCATATCAACAACACCCAAAGCAGGGCGCCGTTTGCTCCTCCTAAAGACCGCTGATCACCGGGCTGTCTGAAATTCAGGGAAAACCCTTGTTGTGATGAGTTGATAATGAGGCTAAATTATCACCACATTCAGTGTACTGAATATTAGTCATTCTGATGCATTCAAGTTCACTTCAACTCAGCTAGAGGTCATCATGTTCCTGAAAAACACCTGGTACGTTGCTGCCACGCCTGACGAAATTGAAAGCAAGCCTTTGGGGCGCCAGATTTGCGGTGAACGCATCGCATTTTATCGCGGCGCCGAGGGTAAAGTCTGTGCCGTCGAAGATTTCTGCCCTCACCGCGGTGCAGCGTTGTCGCTAGGGTACGTTGAAAACGGCAACCTGGTCTGTGGCTATCATGGCTTGGCTATGGGGCACGATGGTAAAACAGTTTCCATGCCCATGCAGCGCGTTGGGGGCTTTCCCTGCGTCAAGAGCTTTCCGGTTATCGAAAAATATGGTTTTATCTGGGTTTGGCCTGGTGATCCAGCCAAGGCTGACCCTTCTTTGATGCCGGTACTCGAGTGGGCGGAAAGTGACGAATGGGCTTATGGTGGTGGCTTGTATCACATCAATTGTGATTACCGCCTCATGATTGACAATCTGATGGACCTGACTCACGAAACTTATGTTCATGCGGACAGTATCGGTCAGGAAGAGATCGATGAAAACCCGGTCAACACAACGGTAGAGGGTGACCGTGTCGTTACGAGTCGCATCATGGAAAAGATCAAGGCACCGCCGTTCTGGGCTGCGGCCATGCGTGCCAACGGTCTTGATGATACGGCCGAGGTTGATCGCTGGCAGATGTCCCGCTTCTCCCCACCCAGCCACATCCTGATTGATGTGGGTGTTGCTTATGCGGGTGAG
>CAYTSJ010000328.1:0-2968 GCA_964440385.1 uncultured Pusillimonas sp.
GATGGGCTTATCGTTCGCTTCTTTTTTCGACCCTCAAACGGGGGCAAACACGGCCGTTCTTGCCCGCATCATGAATACCACCGCTGTGTTGCTGTTCATCGCCATGAACGGCCATCTATTGATGCTGGCGGCTTTCATCAAGAGCTTTGATATTTTGCCCATTAGCGCCACGCCCATACAAGCAGCGGGTATTGCGATATTACTGGATTGGAGCGGACAGATTCTGATGTCCGGCATGTTGCTGGCTCTGCCACTGATTATTGTGCTGCTCAGTATAAATCTGGCCCTGGGCATTCTGAACCGTACCGCACAACAACTGTCAGTGTTTGCGGTTGGGTTCCCCATCAGCTTGATGGTGGGACTGATTCTGCTTTTAATCGTACTGCCACAAATTACGCCCTTCTTCGAGCGCCTGGTTGATACGGGTATTCAAACCATGGGGCGAGCCATGAATGCGCTTTAGAAGGTATGGGAATCAAATCACCGAACTGACTGTTAACCCATTATCAGCCCGCAGCCGCCAGGAAAATCAAGGTTTTCGGGCCGAAGGTACAGGATAGGTAACGGTAGGGTTCGTTAAGGGCTGTTCAAGCTCGCTGGAGGCCGGATTTTGTGCCGCAGGGGGTGTATTAACCACCGAAGGTGCAGGCGCACCTGTTGAAGTGACCGGTACAGGCTTTATTTCGGAACCGGCGGTGGCCGCCGGCACGGGAAGCGTTGTTGCAGGCTGGTTGACGGAAGGGGCTACGGGTGCTGTTGTCGCAGGCTGATTCGCTGACGATGATACCTGCGTCATGTTGGACTTCTGATTGCCAGACGGCGTCTCTTTGGAATTTGCTGGCATTACCGACGCTTTGGAAGATGCCGGCTTCACCGGTGCCTGGCCCGAAGAGGCAGGCACAATGATGATGCGCTCAACTTCCCGGACGGCTACAGGCTCTGTAGGCTCGTTAATCACCCGTTGGGCCGCAGGCGGGTTGGGCACGCCAGGTCGGCTAATCACATTGACGGTATCTACAACGCGTTCAAAACGCCCGGCAGGATCAAAACGCAGCATAACCTCCTGGCGAAAATAAATCGCGTCGGTCAGGACTGAACCCTTGTAGGCCCAACGCGCCGTCATACTGCCGTTCAACTGGGCGTACGTGTTATCGGGCTCTGCGCCAAACAGCTTGACGGCTTCCTGAAATGTCGTTTCGCCAGGAACAAACTTGGCCAGGGCCAGGCTGTCGAAGGTACGACCTGTGGTTGTGCATGAAGCCACAACAAACGTAGCTGCCAACAGGGCCAGACGGATACCAAAACGACTTGCTCCGTTAAAAGACATCAAATGTTACGCCGGAAAGGGTTAGCGGTTGGCAAGGTTGAACAAGCTGGTCGCCTGGATTTGCTTGAAGGCCAGGGATGCCGCTTCCAAAGCGGCTGTTTGCATTTTCAACTGGGCGGTAGCTTCATACCAGTCGAGATTTTCAAGACGAATCAGATCTTGGGCATAGCTCAGATTGCGCAGGCTGGCGTTGGCATCGATAGACTCGATTTCATTCATGCGCGTGCCGACGGAAGAGCGTACTGTCAAGACCTGGTTATAGGTCATATCAATGCGCTGCATGGTGGCGTTCAGCTGGTTACGGAACTGCGCTGCGGCGGCAGGCGTATCCAGCGGGTTTTCAAGCGCAGTGATCAGGCTATCAAGGGCATCGAAGACGTTCAGATTGGTTGCCGGTTCAGTGACCGGTTGAAGCGTGAACTTGTCGCCGGCTTCAGGAATACCGCCAAGTTTGATTTGAACGCCCTCCAACGAGAGGGTATCACCGATACTCGGGTCGTAGGTATAGTCGAAAGGCCCAGTCGTTTTACCATCAACCGTAACCTCGTACTTGTTCGCGGCCGTAAACGCTACAGCAATGACCTTGCCCGCATAGTCACCTGTTGCATCAACGACTGCCGGCGTACCGATTTCCAGACTAGACCCACTGCCGATAATAAGCCCGTCAAGACCGTACGAACCTTTCACAAAAGCAGGTTCTACCTTAAAGGCATCACCGGCTGCCGGCGTACCAGAAAACTTGACCTGAACCTGATCAAACAAATTCAATGACGTGGTTTTATCGGTGATGGGTTGCGGAGTAGAGGCAGGCGGTACACGATTGCCGCTGGCATCAAGGCGACTTGCCGAATAAAAGAGATCTGTACCCACCGCGGTGATTGAAATCTCGAATGCATTCCCGATGTACTCGCCATACCCCTTGATGATCGTGGGGGCACCCACAGATGCACTACCCGTGTTGGAAGGCGCCGACGAGGTCAGATAATTACGGGTACCCGGGGCAGCCTGCATGAACAGTTCTTTACCCGTATCGGCGCCATCTAGCTGACGCGTCTGGTCAACCTGGATTTTGCGACGCCCGTCATCACCCTGGTATGAAATACGCCCGTTGGCATCTTCGATGAACGGCGGCTGGCTGCCCTTGTGACCTGAAAACAGATATTGACCATTGCCATCGGTGGCATTGGCCAAGGCCAGCAGGTTTTCGCGCGAATTTGACAACTCGTTGGACAGCGTGGCGCGGTCAGCATCAGACAAAACGCCATTACCGGCTTCAACCAGACGCGTCTTGATGCTGGTCATCAGGGATGTGACAGACGTCAGCGTATTTTCTTCCGCACCCAGCGCGTTTTTAGCCACCTGACGGTTTTCGGTATAGCGCAAGTTCAACGACTGCGACTGAGCGATGTTAATCGTTTGTGCAGCAGCTAAAGGGTCATCAGACGGGTTGAGCATGCGTTTACCCGTACCAATCTGCTGGTACACCTTCATCAAGCCCGCTTGCTGGGTGTTGATGGTGTTAACACCGGTTTGGAAAAACATCGATGAACTGATACGCATGGCAACCGCCTTTAAAACATTTTTAACCTGATGAATCAGGTAACGACAACAGGCCTGGAGTCTTTAATTCCCGTCAGCGTT
>CAYTSJ010000329.1:0-2401 GCA_964440385.1 uncultured Pusillimonas sp.
AAACAGCCCCCGGCTGTAGCTGACGGTATTCCAGACTTTTTCAAAGGCTTCGGCGGTGAGTTCTTGTGGCACCAGACCGATACAGGCACGGGCCTGGCGGTACTGTTTAACATGGTCAAAGCCATTAATCAGCACCTGTCCACGGGTCAGGTTGATTAACCCGCAAATGCCGTTGATCAGGGTGGTTTTTCCAGCGCCATTAGGACCAAGCAAGGCAAAAACTTCCCCGCGCTGGATATCCAGGTTGATGTGCTGCAGAGCCTGGTGCCCGGACGCATAGACTTTTGAGACATCACGAATGGAGATAATGGGTGAGTTCAAGGTGTTTCCTGCGGTTTCAAGTCTGACAGCGCAAGCAGCGGCAGATGCCCTATGATTATCGTTATCACTTGCTTTCAGGTAACAGACTACCATGGACAATCAGAACGTACAGGCACTGTTGACGCCGGTTGAAATGGAGCGTGCCGACGCCCTGACCATTCAGGCGGGTACACCCGGTACAGAGCTTATGCAGACTGCGGGTCAGGCGGTGTGCAACGTGCTCATGAAGCGGTTTGACCCTTGTGCCGTGTTGGTGGTGTGTGGCCCAGGCAATAACGGCGGTGATGGTTATGTCATTGCGCGCTTGCTTCAAGCGGCAGGTTGGCCCGTTACGGTGGCGTCAATCGAGGGTGCCAGACCTGCCCATGGTGACGCCGCTTTTCATGCCCGTTTGTGGGAAGGTGAGCTTCATGCCTTGTCTGCCACACTGCTTGAGGGAACAGGACTGGTGGTTGACGCGCTCTTTGGCGCGGGTTTGCAGCGACCGCTTGAGGGTGTTGCTGCAACTTTTGCAAGTGCGCTGAATCAACGTTCTATTCCGGTATGTGCCGTTGACCTTCCCAGCGGGGTGAATGGGGCAACGGGTCAGGTCATGGAGGTCGCCATCAAGACGGATATTTGCGTGACCTTTTTCCGCAAGAAACCCGGTCATGTACTGGTTCCAGGGCGTTTGTTTTGCGGCGAGGTTATCGTGGCCGACATTGGCATACCTGCGCGCGTCCTTGATACGTTGGTTCCTGACACTTTCGAAAATGCCCCGGTCCTCTGGTTACGTGATTTCCCCTGGCCAACGGTGCAAGGTCATAAATATCATCGCGGTCACGTCCTGGTGGTTGGCGGCCAGACCATGACGGGCGCTGCGCGTCTTGCCGCCAGGGCGGCGGCTCGCATCGGTGCGGGGTTAGTTACAGTGGCAGCCCCGGTGTTTGCATGGCCGGTTTATGCTGCCGCCCTTGAGGGCATCATGGTCACGCCCTTTACCGATATGGCCAGTTTGCAGGATATCTACAGTGATGCCCGCAAGAATGTAGTGGTGGTTGGCCCCGGGGCCGGCGTGGGAGGGCAAACACGGGATCAGGTGTTGGGTGCATTGGCCACCGGGCGTCGGGTGGTGCTCGATGCCGATGCCTTAACCTCATTTGCGACCCGACCTGAAGTGTTGTTGGGCAGCCTGAACCATGAATGCGTGCTGACGCCACATGAGGGTGAATTCTCTCGTTTGTTTGGTCTTGAAAACTGCGACCGCCTCGCCCGAGTCCGTGAAGCGTCCCGCCAGTCGGGGGCTGTCGTGGTGTTAAAGGGGCCCGATACCGTGATTGCTGCACCCGATGGCCGTGTCGTCATTAATACCAATGCACCGCCGTGGCTGGCCACAGGGGGGACCGGCGATGTCCTGACAGGTTTGATTGCGGGCCTGATGTCACAAGGTATGACACCGTTTGACGCAGCATGCGCAGCCGTATGGGTCCATGGGCAGGCTGCTACTGATTTTGGTCCTGGCCTGGTGTCTGAAGATTTGCCGGGCAGGGTCCCTGAAGTACTGCACTATTTGTATGGTGAAAGACCCCGCTGAAAAATCTGCCATTTTCACAGGAGGTAGCTTTGTCAGGCGTATCGTCGCCAGGCTTGGTGCAGGTATGAGCCTGTGGGTTTCTTGATGAAAAAGGCCCGCGGTTTGCGGGCCCTCCGGTTTCAAACTTTCGCCTGATTCGGGTGAAACCCCGTGGTGATCAGTGCGAGAACAAGATTGGCACAGTCATGGAGTCGAGCAGGGTTTTCGATGTGCCACCCAGCATCCATTCGCGGATACGACTGCGGTTGTAAGCCCCCATCACAATCAGGTCAGAGCCTTGGTCACTGGCAGCATTCAGGATGGTATTGCCGATGCCTGCAACGTCGCTATCAAGGCGCAGATGTTTGGGCTGGACATAGCCTTTGGCCTTGCAATAGGCTTCGATGTCATCGTCCCGGATATCCATGTTTTCAAGGATGTTGGTTTTTTCGTCAATCGTCAGAATGACGATTTCTTTGGCGTTCTTCAAGATAGGGTCAGCATCAGCCAAAGCGCGCGCGCCGCGAC
>CAYTSJ010000329.1:2411-2964 GCA_964440385.1 uncultured Pusillimonas sp.
ATCGGGTTCAATGCGCCAATGTAAGGCACCATAAGCACCGGGCGACCGGCAGTGGTAATCACCATTTCAGCAATGCTTTGGCGCAGCGATGACGTTTGATTCGTGTGCTGGCTCATGACCAGAAGATCGCAATAGCGGGAATGCAGCGCAAGCACTTCTTCGGGCAGGCCCTGCGGAACACGCCAGGTTGCCTTTACACCGAATTCTGTAGCCTTGCTATGGAACAAGGCTTCAACTTCATCACGTTCCTGAATAAGATGAGTTGACATCATTTGAGTCAATTCACGGGGGATGAGGCTGCCATCACGCAGATAATCGGTCGGTTCCGGGCTGGGATAAATACCAACCACTGCGGCATTATGCGCTTTGGCCAGTTGAAGTGTGGTTTCAAGGCGTCGAAGGTGGTTGGCGTCTTTGGTTAAATCAATGGCAATACGTCCCAGCATTCTCGTCTCCTGACGGGTTATTAATTAAGTTAAAGTGTGATTCTAATAAAAGTTGGGTTCGAATGGCGTAGACTGATAAAAAATTCGGTTTTGCGCAAGTTAACCCT
>CAYTSJ010000330.1:0-2950 GCA_964440385.1 uncultured Pusillimonas sp.
GCTGAAATAAACCGTCAGCCAAAACGCCACCCCAGCTATCAAAAATCATGACCGCCTGCGCACCGGCCTGAATTTGAGCATTCAGGTACGCCGTGGTCGCCTGGGTATTAATATCAAGAATACGGTGAAGCAAATCGGGACGGCTATACAGCATGCTTTTTATCAGTCGGTAATCATCGGAGCCCTGACCCTCGACCATATAACAGGCCACAGTAAACGGACTACCCGCAAAGCCAATAAGAGGGACTTTGCCGTCGAGTTCTTTGCGAATCAAGGAGACGGCGTCAAAAACATACTGCAGATTGGCCATATCGGGTACGTGTAAACCCGAAACATCAGCTTCAGTGCGAAGCGGCCGTGCAAATTGCGGGCCTTCGCCTGCCACAAAATCAAGCCCCAAACCCATGGCATGAGGCACGGTCAAAATATCGGAAAACAAAATTGCAGCATCAAGATCAAAACGCTGCAATGGTTGCAAAGTGACTTCGCAAGCATATTCAGGATTTTGTGCCAGACCCATAAATGACCCCGCACGAGCCCTTGTCTGGTTGTATTCAGGCAAGTATCGACCGGCCTGACGCATCAACCAAAGTGGTGTGTACGGAACAGGCTGACGCAGCAAAGCGCGGAGAAAAACATCGTTTTTGAGTGGTGGAAAAGACACGGCAATCCTTGGTGATGAGTCAGGGAGATTTTACCCCCTGACGCTGTAAAAGGCTCAGGTCTCGGTGCGGAAGACGCTGGCATCGATTTGATATTTACGCATTAGCGCCCAAAAGGCGCGACGATGCTTTTGAGCCGCACGTGCTGCCATCGCGATATTTCCGGAACAACGCCCAAGCGCAGCAGCAATGTAGGCACGCTCGAAGCGTTCTATGACTTTGCCTTTGGCAACCCTGAATGACTCTTTGCTGGTCGCTGAACGAGACGCCGAAGCAACAGCGTAAGCGTCAAGCTCAAGCCCGGTTCGATGCAGTATGGTATCGCAGATCTCTTGTTCAGAAGTGTTAGCACTGCATGATGACATTGATACTTTAGCAACAGATGGAGCTTGAACAACGGCTGTATTACCAGAAGCATGTGTGCGAACCTCAACGTGCGATGTTAGCAAAGGTTCGGAAACAGAAAACAAGCCACCCTTGTTTGACTGCGTTTCATAAGCAGAATGCGAATGACGCAACAATATACGCGAAGCTCTTGCGCGAAGTTCGTCGTAACAAACTGGCCGCTTGACAAAATCAGCCACGCCCAAAGCCATTAAATCATTAATTGCAGCTGCCTTAAGGTCGTCTGCCACAGCAATAACCGGCGTGGTGCAGTTTAAACTTCCGGCAGATAACAAGCGCCTTGACCACGAAAGCGTCGATGCCGAGACAGGCAAGACACAAGCATCAAAACGGCGTAAAAAAGCAGCATGGTCACGAAGAAAACCACCCGACTCATAAGCCTCGGCGCTAAGATCAGAACCCACACTCTGCAATACCAATCGGCCGCCAAGATAGTCTGCAGACGCTAGTTCAGGCCAAAACGATTTTTGTTGCTCTGACAACAACACAGCACATTCGATACGTTCTCTCATGGGTCGCTCCATCGTAGATCAGGCGCCCCGGTGGCACCTTGTAGCACGATGGTACCGACGTGTTCTTGTCACCACCATTCGCAAAACCCACATATCGGAAGATACGCTGGCGCAAAAAAAACGGCCCGAAGGCCGTTTTTATTGATGCAAGAGATCAGTGCCTGGAGCTGCTTGACTGACGCAAACGCTGAGCCGCTGCTGCCTGAGCCGCCAACATGGCAAGTTCGGCTTCAACGACTGCAATGTCAGCCTGGTTCTTGGCATTGCGCAACGCCTCTTCGGCATGCTTGCGCGCCTCAAGCGCTTTGGCTTCGTCGAGGTCTTCTGCCCGAATGGCGGTATCGGAAAGAACCATTACCCCACCTGGTTGAACCTCGATAATGCCACCGGCCACGAAAACATGTGTTTCACCACTACCATCGGCGAGAACAATCTTTACCGTACCCGGACGGATGCGTGAGATAAGCGGCGTGTGACCAGGCATGATACCCAGCTCACCTGACTCGCCAGGCAGAACAACGAACTTCGCCTCACCGGAGAAAATCGACTCTTCTGCACTAACGACATCAACGTGTAATGTGGCCATAAAACCCCCTATTACAGCGACTTGGCTTTCTCGAGAGCTTCGTCGATGGAACCAACCATGTAGAAAGCCTGCTCGGGAATCGAGTCACACTCACCTTCAACGATCATCTTGAAGCCGCGCAAGGTTTCAGACAAAGGCACGTACTTGCCAGGCGAGCCTGTAAAGACTTCTGCCACGTGGAACGGCTGTGACAGGAAGCGCTGGATTTTACGGGCACGTGCAACTGCTTGTTTGTCTTCTGGTGAGAGTTCGTCCATACCCAGAATCGCAATAATGTCGCGCAATTCTTTGTAGCGTTGCAGCGTTTGCTGAACACCACGGGCAATATTGTAGTGCTCTTCACCAACAACCTGAGGGTCAAGCTGACGGCTGGTTGAGTCGAGAGGATCAACTGCAGGGTAAATACCCAGTGCAGCAATGTCACGCGACAAAACAACGGTTGAGTCAAGGTGCAAGAAGGTTGTTGCAGGCGATGGGTCGGTCAAGTCGTCAGCAGGAACGTAAACAGCCTGGATCGATGTAATCGAGCCTGTTTTTGTGGACGTAATACGCTCTTGGAGCTTACCCATTTCTTCAGCCAGTGTTGGCTGGTAACCCACCGCAGAAGGCATACGACCCAACAGCGCAGATACTTCCGTACCGGCAAGGGTGTAACGATAGATGTTGTCAACAAAGAACAGGATGTCACGGCCTTCATCACGGAACTTTTCAGCCATGGTCAGACCCGACAGCGCAACGCGCAGACGGTTGCCTGGCGGCTCGTTCATCTGACCGAAAACCATCGC
>CAYTSJ010000331.1:0-2948 GCA_964440385.1 uncultured Pusillimonas sp.
TCCTGGCCTTCCGGACCCTTTGAGCCACCGAGGCTCTTTCCGGTAACTTTGCAAACCTTAGCTGATATGACCTCTAATTTACTGAACAGTCCAAAAAATCGCAGCATGCACTGGCGCATGCTTTGTGATTGCGTCGGTGACCGCGACATCGTTTTTTATTACGAGGGCTACTTTTCACAAACCATCATTGCCGCGGTTGCAGATGCCGTGAAATTGCGAACCGAATATGTCGGCGCCACCAATGCCACACGACGCAAGCTTTTCTCGTCATTCATCGAAATGACCCAAAACATTATCCACTATTCAGTGGACGCCTATGCGCAACGCAACGATGCAGACTTCAATAACGAAATTCGCCACGGTTCAATTTGCATCTCAACAGAAGGCGACCATTTTCACCTTCACTGTGTTAACCCGGTTCAAGCCGACGTCGCACGCCAATTGAGAGAAAAGCTGGAGCACCTGCGCTCGCTGACGATTGACGAAATCAAGCGTGAGTACAAAGAAATGCTACGTGCCGACACAAACGAAGACAGCAAAGGTGCCGGCCTGGGCCTGCTGACGGTTGCCCGTGATGCCAGCGCACCGCTGGAATTCGAGTTTCCGCCAATCGCCAACAGCGACAACGTCCTTTTTTATCTCAAGGCCACCATCTGAGTATCGGCTACAGCCCCAACTCCGATGCATCACCAAGAACGTAGAATCATGACCGAATTATTTATTGCTGCCACTGCCAGCTCGCCTGAAATTAACTTCCGCTTCAACGAGCGGGCCTTGTCAATCAAAGGGGAAGCCTACCCCGAAAACGCGGCACTGTTCTGGGGCGAAATCATCAATGCGCTGCGCGAGTTTCTCGCCCAAGACAGCCACAAAGACGCCATCACCGTTGATGTTGCACTGGCTTATTTCAACAGCTCAAGTACCAAAATGCTGTTCACACTGTTTGACGCTCTGAACGAGAAAGCCGCCTCCGGGACCCCTGTCATACTGAACTGGTTTCACGATGAAGACGATGACACGATCTACGAATTTGGTCAGGAATTGTGCTAAGACTTCACTGATCTGACGTTCCAGGATCACGCACTGCAAGGTTGAGCGTGGACAAAGAACTGTTTGAAGTGGAAATGGCCGCCCTGGCCGACGCCCAGGCCATCGCGGCCGACCCCGGTCATGGCGCGGATGTTTATCGACAAGCGCTGCTTGACCTGGCACAACATTACCGTCGTTTAATGCGCGAGACCCATCGGCTGATTCGTCATGCCGATCGCAGTGAAGCCGAACTTAACGCCGCCAACCTCAAACTTCAGCAGCTGAGTTCAGAACTTGATTACAAGGCCAGCCACGATCCATTAACCGGTGTACTGATCCGGGGCGCGGTGTTTGAAGAAGCAAAACGCATCCTGCATGAACGACCTTTATCACTGGTGATGCTGGACATTGATTTTTTCAAACGGATCAATGATACCTTTGGCCATCCTGCTGGCGATGCGGTGATCCAGGAAATGGTTGAACGGATCACCGGGAGTTTGCAAAAACGCGGCATCATCGGACGCGTCGGCGGCGAAGAGTTCAGCATTTTGCTGCCGGATACGCCATTAGCCGAATCGGCTCGTATTGCAGAAGCATTACGATACGGGATAGCCAGCCGTCCCTTTGATTGCCTGCCTGCTCACCCGGTCACGGCGAGTTTTGGATTAAGCTGGAGCGAGTCCGGGATTGCGTTTGAAAATGCGTATTCAATGGCTGATGCCGCTTTGTACGAGGCCAAGAAACAAGGCCGCAACCGTGTCATTTTTTAATCCTCATCGATGACCGGTTCGACCATAGCCGTCATACAGCGTATGGCGTAGACAGATAGCCCACTGATACGGTGATAACCACCTGCCTGAACAGGAGTCATCATGATCGGGGCGCACTATCCATTTTGCGATCAATGTCGGCCACGACTTTGGCGGTGTCCGGAATTTATCTCCGGCGATCAACGAGGGCGCGGGCGCGTCATCAGGCGATATCTGCGTTGGTTAGCGCGCTTGATTTTTATCACAACGATGGGATCCGGCACGTTCGCCGCTGCAGAACCACAACCTGACCCAGAAACGGTCCCTCACCCGGCCTGGTCAGAAGCCACCACAACTCATCTGCGCGTTGCGCATATTGATCTTGATTTTGTCTATGACCCAGACCCGGATCAGACCCGCCGCAATCTGGATTTGCTGAAAAAACGCGTTGCCGACCTGGGTGTGAACGTCGTTTTCCTGCAAGCCTACGCAGATCCTGTCGGCGACGGGCTGGTGCAATCCGTGTATTTCCCGAACCGGCATTTGCCGATGCGGGCTGACTTGTTCAAACCCGTGGCTGAAGCACTGCGCACGGCTGCCCATGTTCAGATTTTCGCCTGGATGCCTGTGCTGGGCTTTGACCTGCCTGACACCCTACCGCGCGTCTTGCGCTGGACGCCCGATGGTCTGACCAAACCTGACCCTGAGCACTACTTGCGGTTATCACCCTTCAGCGCCAAAGCCAGGCTGGCCATCGAAGAAATTTATGAAGACCTGGCGCACCATACCTCACTTGACGGCATTCTGTTTCATGACGATGCCGTTTTAACTGACTACGAAGATGCCAGTGATGAGGCGCTGAAAACCTATGAGGCAGAAGGTCTGGCGCCGTCCATTCAAACATTGCGATCCGATGACCAGTTGACTCAACAATGGACACGTCTGAAGACCAAAACCCTGACGCAATTTACCCTGCAACTGCGCAACCGCGTCGAGGCCGTGACAGGATCTCGCGTCAAAACAGCACGTAACCTGTTCGCGCTACCAGTACTTGAACCTGAAAGCAGCCAATGGTTTGGTCAGAATTTAGACGATTTTCTGAGGCACTACGATTACACTGCAATCATGGCCATGCCGATGATGGAAGGTGTTGAGGCGGATGCTTCGAGC
>CAYTSJ010000332.1:0-2947 GCA_964440385.1 uncultured Pusillimonas sp.
GTAGCGGGCCATCCCAGCTGGCCCTTGACACCATGGGGGAAGGCGCGGCCGTCGTTCCCGCCGAATTAACGCAAGCCAGCGTGAATGAGCTCGCACGTAGCCTCGAGCCGAGGGCCCAGGTCAAAAACCCGGTCATTACCCGTGCAGGCTTGTCGCCAGAAACGTTGCGGCTGGTGCTGCGCGTCCTTATGGATGACGTCAATGTCGATGGCCTGCTGGTGTTGCTCTCGCCAGACTCCAGGGCGGATATGCCGGAAGTGGTGCGTCAGATTATTGATGTTGCTTATAAAGCACCCAAGCCCGTGATGGCGTGCCTTATGGGCGAAGCGAATATGCGCCCGTTACGTCACATGCTTGATGAAGCCGGCATACCGTCTTTTCGTACCCCCGAATCGGCGACTAACGCCTTTGGGGTCTTGGCCGCTTATCACTACAACCAGGCCTTGTCCTTGCAAACCTTGCCGCCCGAGCCACTGAGCCGGCTGCCGCGCGTTGACGAGGCCCGGGCATTGATCAATCGTGTCATGGCCGAAGGGCGGCAACGTTTGACGACAGCTGAATGCACAGCATTATTCGATTGTTTTTATATCCCGCTTGAAATTCTTGGAGAAGATGCCGGGCACCCGGCTGACCTGCATGATGTTGGCGAAGTGCCAATGGCTATTCGTGTCGGGGTTGACCCGCATTATGGCCCTTACATCAACTTTGGTTCGGGCATGCGCGCCGCAATCTCTGCGCGCGATCGCGCGATTGAATTACCTCCCCTGAATGGCTTTTTGGCACGCCAGCTGGTCGAGCGAAGTGTTATCTGGCGGCGTGTGCTCAAGCAGCAGATCAGTCCTGCCGCTTACGAGACTTTGCAGGAAGTGCTGGAACGGATTTCTGATCTGGTCTGTGAGCTGCCGGAGCTTGACAACTTGCTGGTCGACCCGATCTGGGCGGGTGATGTGCGTTTATTTGTTCAATCAGTACTGGTTGAACTGAAGCCTTCGTCGTTGCCTGCACTGCCCGAGCAATCAGGGTATGGGCATATGGCCATTCACCCATACCCGCGTCAGCTGGTCAAGCTGCTTGAGCTGCGTGACGGTCAGTCAGGCATGATGCGGCCTATCCGGCCGGAGGACGCCGAGCCATTGCAGGTCTTTGTGCGTGAACTGTCTGACGAATCGCGCTACATGCGGTTTGTATCCATGTTGCGCGAACTGACGCCCAGCATGCTCGCGCGCTACACGCGTATCGATTATGACCGCGAGCTGGCGCTGGTCGCCACGGTGCACGTCCCCAACCCGGCCCATCGCGGGCACCCCCAGGAAGCCATTGTTGGCTTTGCACACTATTTGCGAAATGCCGACGGTCAGGGGGCCGAATATGCCTTGGTCATTTCCGACAAATGGCAGCGGCATGGGCTGGGCAAAAGACTGTTGCTTGGGCTGGTTGAAGCCGCCAAGGCTCAGCGCCTGCGTTATATCGAAGGGTTTGTACTGGCGAACAACCGCGGGATGCTGGGGCTGATGACCAGTCTGGGTTTCCAGAACGACCCCGATGAAGAAGATCCTTCAGTGCGGCGAGTCTGGCTGGCGCTTGATGATTCATTGGGCAAGCGTTGATGATCAGCAGAAGCGCTGCTTGATCATCAGGCATGCCCTTGATGGACGGGAAACTGGTCTTGGTTACCCGTTATTCTGACGCAAAGACGCTCTTCAGAAAACCGGCAATATCACGGATTTCTTCCAGACACACCGAGTGGGGCATGCCGTAGGTTTTCCATTGAAGCGGGTAGCCCAATGCGTTCAGCTGTTCGGCGGACGCCTGGGCGCGATCAATGGCTACGACCGGGTCTTGTGTGCCATGCGCCATGAAAATGGTGGTCAAGGCGTTGGCGTCGCTTCGTTCTTCGGCCAGCTTGTCTGCCAATGGCAGATAGCCCGACAGACACATCAGGCCGGCGAGCCGTTCGGGGTAACGTAGCCCGGTTTGCAGGGTCATGGCGCAGCCCTGTGAAAAGCCTGCCAGCACGATGTTTTTGGTGGGAATGCCACGCTCATTTTCGCGTTTGATCAGGGCTTCAATTGCAGTCTGTGAAGCGCGCAAGCCCGCTTCGTCTTCGCGACGCCCGCCAATATCCATGTGCAAAATGTCATACCAGGCCCGCATCCGCATGCCATTATTGATGGTCACAGGTTGCACCGGCGCATGTGGGAACACAAAACGGATGGCTGGCGAGGTGCCGAGCTGAAGCTCGGGAACTATCGGTGCAAAGTCGTTGCCGTCGGCGCCCAGGCCATGCATCCAGATCACGGCATGCGTCGGGTTGGGTGCGGTTTCAATTTCAAGGGTTTCCAGCAAGGTACTCATTGGGCAGCCTCGTCAAGGGTTTTCAGGGCCTGAAACAGGGCGCGGTAGTGTTTGCGTTGCGGGCTTTGACCGGCCAGCAGTTTGGCATTGGCATCCATTTCTTTGCGACCGGCACGAATCAGCGCGCGCAAGTGCTGGACATCGGCGCCTGGGTATTCATTCAACAGCCGGGTCAGCGCATCGTCATCTTTGAGCAGCAGGTCGCGTAGTGTTTCCAGCCGGTGCATGGCGGCGGTTTGCTCGCGTGAGCCGTTTTCCCAAATGTCCAACTGCTGACGAATCGCATCTGCATCTGCAGTGCGTAGCAGTTTGCCCACGTAATGAATTTGCCGGCGCCGGCCTTCACGGGCATTGCTGATTTTTTGTGCCAGACGAATAGCCTCAAACAGCTTTTCTTCCAAAGGCAGTTGTTTGAGTTTGTCGGTGGACAGGTCAATCAGTTGTTTGCCCAAGTCGACCAACGCATGCAGCTCGCGCTTGACCTGGGATTTACTGGGGGGGCGATCGTCGTCAAGGTCGTCGTCGAATTCGGGATCATGTTCTGGGGGGGTATGCATCATGGCCGGTAAAATCAAAGCGTAATTGGCGATAT
>CAYTSJ010000333.1:0-2946 GCA_964440385.1 uncultured Pusillimonas sp.
TCGCAGACCGCAGCGTTGCCGTGCTCGACCCGGTCAAACTGGTCATCACCAACTACCCGGAAGGTCAGACTGAACTGTGCCATGCCCCCCTTAACCCGCACGACCCTGAAGGCGCACAGCGTGAATTTCCGTTTAGCCGCGAACTCTGGATCGAACGTGATGATTTCCGCGAAGAACCCCCCAAGAAATATTTCCGTCTGTTTCCAGGCAACACCGTTCGTCTGAAGTACGGCTATATCGTCACCTGCACCGGCTGCGTCAAAGACGAACAAGGCAACATCATTGAGGTCCATGCCGAATACCTGTCCGACACCAAAAGCGGTACCCCTGGGGCCTCGTCGGTCAAAGTCAAGGGAAACATTACCTGGGTCAGCGTCGCCCATGCCGTGCCCGCAGAAATCCGGCTCTACGATCGCTTGTTCTCCGATCCGCACCCCGATTCGGGCGACAAGAACTTCCTCGACGCTCTCAACCCCGATTCATGCCAGATTGTGCAGGGGTGGCTGGAACCCGGTACGGTCGCAACGCCAGAAAAAATCTGGCAATTCGAACGCCTGGGTTTCTTCGTCGCCGACATGATCGAATCTTCGCCTGAAAAACCCGTGCTTAACCGTTCAGTCACACTACGGGATACCTGGGTCTGACCTATTGCAACGGGGGGGGACATTGCGCCCCCCTGCGACTGAAGGCAAAATACCCGCAATTCATTTTCTGGCTTTTCCTACGCTGTGACCGACACCGCTTCTTCCCCAAAAGACACCCCTGTGCTCGACATCAAAAGTGCAACGCTATATGCCGTGCGCGTTGTACTGCACAGCGCAAATTTACAGGAGCTCCTCGAGGCGCTTGATAAGCGCATGCTGGATGCCGACGGCTTTTTCGATGATGAGACCGTGGTCATTGATGCTTCAGCCATTACCGAACCGCCCGACTGGAAAGCCCTGATCAATGCGTTACGACAGCATAAATTAAGACCCATCGGGGTTGTCGGCAATGCAGAAATCCTCGCATCGGCCTATCTGGCTGGTCTGGAAGCAGTTGAGTTGTCGAGCGCTGCGGTACGCACATCGGCTACAAAAGCTGACGTTTCAGAACCCTTCGCTTCTGAGACCGTGAATGCGCCAGCAAAAGAAACGGCTGCCGCACCCGGGCTTTCGGACGTCGATACTTCTGCGCCTGCTGCGACCGTGGTATCGGATACCGAGACGGCTGCGCCCACAATGATTATCGAACGCCCCCTGCGTTCAGGGCAACGCATCTACGCACGCAACACTGACCTGATCGTGGTGGGCATGGTGAGTCAGGGTGCGGAAGTCATCGCCGATGGCAATATTCACGTTTATGGCCCGCTGCGGGGCACAGCCATGGCTGGGGCTCGCGGTGATACCAAAGCACGTATTTTTACCACCCAGCTTGATCCTGAATTGTTGGCGATTGCCGGGGTATACCGCGTGATTGAATCAACCCTTGAGCCCCAGTTCATGAACCAGGCTGCCATTGTGCAGCTAGAGGATGACACTTTACAGATTGTGCCTGTCGGCACCAAAGTATAGATGCGGGGTCCAACTGATCCCGGTTATGCTTTACGATTACGCAAATTTTAAGAACATTTTTAGGGATTGATCTCGTCATGGCGCGAATTGTTGTAGTAACTTCCGGCAAGGGCGGTGTGGGTAAAACAACCACCAGCGCGAGTTTTTCGTCAGGGCTGGCGATGCGCGGCTTTAAAACCGTCGTTATCGACTTTGACGTCGGTTTGCGCAACCTTGACCTGATCATGGGCTGCGAGCGTCGTGTTGTGTACGACTTCGTCAACGTCATTCAAGGCGAAGCCACCCTGAAGCAAGCGCTGATCAAAGACAAGCAACTCGAAAATCTTTACATTCTTCCGGCGTCGCAAACCCGCGATAAAGACGCGCTGACAAAAGAAGGTGTCGAGAAAGCACTGAACGACCTGAAAGCGATGGGGTTCGAATACATTGTGTGCGACTCGCCGGCAGGTATTGAAACCGGTGCCTTGATGGCCTCGTATTTCGCGGATGACGCGATTGTGGTGACTAACCCCGAGGTTTCGTCTGTGCGTGACTCTGACCGCATTCTGGGTATTTTGTCGTCAAAATCCCATCGTGCGATTCACTCTGACGAACCCATCAAAGAGTATTTGTTGCTGACACGCTATAACCCCAAGCGGGTGGCAGAAGGCGAGATGCTGTCGCTGCAAGATATCGAAGATATTCTGCGTATCAAACTGATCGGGGTGATCCCCGAGTCCGAGTCGGTGCTGCAGGCATCGAACCAGGGTGTCCCGGCCATTCACTTACGCGAAAGCGACGTTTCTCAGGCGTATCAAGATGTGGTGGCGCGTTATCTGGGCGAAGATAAACCGCTGCGCTTCATTGATTACGAGAAGCCCGGTTTGCTGAAACGGCTGTTCGGGGGTAAGTGATATGTCTTTCTTGTCTTTTTTACTGGGTCAGAAGAAAACGTCAGCCAGTGTGGCGAAAGATCGTCTTCAGCTGATTCTGATCAATGAGCGAGGCGGGGATAGCACTGAACCCGATTTCATGCCCGAGTTGCAGCGCGAGTTGCTCGAGGTTATTTCGAAGTACATCAAGATCAATCCGGAAGATATCAAGGTGAATCTTGACCGGCATGATTCGCTGGAAGTGCTTGAGGTGAAGATTGAAATGCCGCAGAGTGAGGTTCGGCGGTAAAGGCTTGTTTTGATCTGGCGATTCTGAGGTTGTCGCTTGGGGTTTAGGGTGGTTCTTTCTGCGCATAGCACGGGCCTTGTCGGGGTGGGGTGTCTGCGGGCCATCGCACGGCCCCTTCGGGGCTGCCCGAAGCGTCAGCCTTGAGCGGGGCGGGCGCTAAACTCGCGAATCGACCCGCCCCCGGCGGGTCGAAAGCTTTTCGCTCGAACAGCGCGCCCTTGCCTCCCCGCTC
>CAYTSJ010000334.1:0-2936 GCA_964440385.1 uncultured Pusillimonas sp.
ATGCACCAAGATCATGGTCAGTCACCCGCCATTTGTCAGGGCGCCATCAACCTGGGCTTTACCAGCGTCATGATGGACGGTTCCTTGAAAGAAGACGGCAAAACCATTGCCGACTACGACTACAACGTCGAGGTCACCCGCAAAGTGGTCGATATGGCTCACAAGCTGGGTATCACCGTTGAGGGTGAGCTCGGTTGCCTGGGGTCGCTTGAAACCATGGAAGGCGACAAGGAAGACGGTCACGGTGCCGACGGCAAGCTCACGCTTGACCAGTTGCTGACCGACCCCGAGCAGGCCGCTGACTTTGTCCGCAAAACCCAACTCGATGCACTGGCTATTGCGATCGGTACCAGCCACGGTGCCTACAAGTTCTCGCGCAAGCCCACCGGCGACATCCTGTCCATCGCGCGCATCAAAGAAATTCACCAGCGCTTGCCCAACACGCACCTGGTTATGCATGGTTCCTCCAGCGTTCCTCAAGAACTGCTGGCTGAAATCCGCGAATTCGGTGGCGACATGAAAGAAACCTACGGTGTGCCTGTTGAAGAAATTCAGGAAGCCATCAAATATGGTGTCCGCAAGATCAATATCGATACCGACATTCGTCTGGCCATGACCGGCGCGATCCGTCGCTTCTTCGTTGAAAACCCCGGCAAGTTTGACCCTCGCGAATACCTGAAACCTGCACGCATTGCTGCCAAAGGTATCTGCCTGCAGCGCTACGAGCAGTTCGGTTGCGCCGGCCAGGCTTCCAAGATCAAGCCCGTTGCCCTCGACGAAATGGCCCGTAAATACGCCGCTGGCGAACTGGCTCAGGTAGTACAGTAAATGTCAGGCCTGCTCCAGTCCTCCATTACGTCCTTGCCGTTGCTTGCGCGCGGAAAGGTACGCGACATGTATGCGGTGGGTGACGATAAACTGCTTATCGTTGCAACCGACCGTATTTCGGCGTTTGACGTCATTCTCGATGACCCGGTGCCCGGCAAAGGCGCAGTACTGACGGCCCTGACCGAATTCTGGCTCAAGAAGCTGGCCCATATTGTGCCCAATCACAGCACCGATGTTCGCCCTGAAGACGTCGTTACCACGCAAGAGCGTGACCAGGTTGCGGGCCGGGCCATGGTGGTCAAGCGCCTCAAGCCCGTTATGGTTGAAGCCGTTGCACGTGGCTACCTGATTGGTTCGGGCTGGAAAGACTACCAGGCCAGCGGGTCGGTATGCGGTATTGCCTTGCCTGCCGGTCTGAAGCAGGCCAGTCGCTTGCCACAACCCATTTTTACGCCTGCCGCCAAAGCCGAAGTGGGTGCGCACGACGAAAACGTCGACTTTGCGCATGTGGTAAGCGAAGTCGGCCAGGACATGGCTGAAAAAATCCGCGACATTACTTTGCGTCTGTATGCCGAAGCCGCGCAGTTTGCAGCTACCAAAGGCATCATTATTGCCGACACCAAATTCGAGTTTGGCCTTGATGACGCCGGGCAGTTGCACCTCATGGATGAGGTTCTGACCCCTGATTCTTCACGTTTCTGGCCTGCCGATGGCTACCTCGAGGGTACCAGTCCGCCTTCATTTGACAAGCAGTTCGTGCGTGACTGGCTCGAAACCCAGGTCTGGGACAAAACACCACCCGCACCTCGTTTGCCTGCCGATGTCATTGAAAAGACAGCAGCCAAGTATCGCGAAGCGCTGACGCGCCTGACGGCCTGATATGACCACAACTGTTTCCGCATCTCCTGTAATCGGCGTCATCATGGGCTCTTCCAGCGACTGGGAGGTCATGAAAAACGCGACTGATATGCTGGACGCGTTTGGTGTTCCCTACGAGGCGCGCGTCATTTCTGCACATCGTATGCCCACCGACATGGCCGATTACGGCGCATCGGCGCGGGGGCGCGGTTTGCGTGCCATTATTGCCGGTGCCGGCGGGGCAGCCCATTTGCCCGGCATGATGGCGGCACTGACGCCGGTACCCGTTTTCGGGGTGCCGGTCCCATCGCGTTACTTGCGGGGCGAAGACTCGCTGTTGTCGATTGTGCAAATGCCCAAAGGGGTACCGGTTGCTACGTTTGCCATTGGCGAGGCCGGTGCTGCCAATGCCGCTTTGCATGCCATTGCATGTCTGGCCACCACCGATGCGCAGCTTGCAGAAAAGCTTGATGCCTTCCGCGCACGTCAAACCCAGGCTGCCCGCGATATGCGGGTACCGCCAACCCATTGATTCAATCAAAATGACCGCTTCTGCTTCTTCCTGGCCTGTGCCACCCGGCAGTTGGCTGGGTATGGTGGGCGGTGGCCAACTGGGCCGCATGTTCTGCCACGCTGCACAAAGCCTGGGCTACAAAGTGGCCGTGCTCGACCCGACACCTTTGTGTCCGGCGGGTGTGGTTGCCGACCGTCATATTCAGGCCAACTACGATGATCCTGCTGCACTCGACGAGTTGGGTGCTTTGTGTGCCGCCGTATCAACCGAGTTTGAAAACGTGCCGGCCGACAGTTTGCGCCGTCTGGCGCAGTTCTGCCCGGTCAGCCCTTCGGGTGGTGCGGTCGCCGTGGTGCAAGATCGTATTCTTGAAAAGGCGTTCATCAAAGATGCCGGCGTTCCCGTCGCACCTTATCGACCCGTTCAAAACGTCGCTGATATCGAATCGGCCCCCGATGACTTATTCCCGGGCATTCTGAAGGCTGCGCGCCTGGGTTACGATGGAAAAGGGCAGGCGCGTGTTCGCTCGCGTCAGGAAGCGCTTGATGCATTTGCTGCCTTCGGCACTGTGCCTTGTGTGCTTGAAGCCATGTTGCCACTGGCCGACGAAATTTCAGTGGTCATGGCACGCGGACATGACGATGCCTGTGTTGTGTATACCCCGGCCCATAACGAACATCGTGATGGCATTCTGGCCGTTTCGACTGTAAACCCGGTGCCCGATGACGCTCGCCAG
>CAYTSJ010000335.1:0-2919 GCA_964440385.1 uncultured Pusillimonas sp.
GGGGTCTACCGGCTGTGCTTTGCTCTTGCTGGTCATGGTGGCCGTAGGGTCAAGCTGGTTTTTCCGATTTTCATGGCTTCATCTTTTCGAGCGTATCGGTTTGCACCTTGAGCGTATTTGGCTTTATTTTTGGCAGATCAAAGTGGCATTCGATGATCGTCGTGTGGGTCAGGTCAACAAGGCAGAACGTAAAGAAATTGTTGAAGCCAAGCAAGAACAATTGGTGCATGAGCAGCCTGTCCGTATCGAGCCGGCCATTATCAGTGTCCCCAAGTCGGTGCGTGTCGAGAAAGAAAAGCAGAAAACATTGTTTGCACCAGCCCCTGATCCCGAGAGTGCAGGCCACTTGCCCGAGATCGATCTGCTTGATCCGGTCACTGAAATGCCAGAATCTGTTGCCCCCGAAACCATCGAGTTCACGTCTCGCCTGATTGAAAAGAAACTGTCAGATTTCGGTGTCAGCGTGACCGTAGTGGCGGCTCAGGCCGGTCCTGTTATCACGCGTTACGAAATTGAGCCTGCAACCGGGGTCAAGGGCAGCCAGATCGTCAATCTGGCCAAAGATCTCGCGCGAGCGCTGAGTCTGGTCAGTATTCGTGTGGTTGAAACCATTCCTGGCAAGAACCTCATGGGGCTTGAGTTACCGAATCCCCGTCGGCAAATGGTCAAGCTGTCAGAAATCATCGGCTCACAAACCTATCACGCGGCACCGTCGGCCCTGACGGTAGCGTTGGGTAAAGACATTGCGGGTAACCCCGTGGTCGCAGATCTGGCCAAAATGCCTCACGTGCTGGTCGCAGGTACCACGGGTTCAGGCAAGTCGGTGGGTATTAACGCCATGATCTTGTCTTTGCTCTACAAGTCCGATGCCAGCCAGACCCGCCTGATTCTGATTGATCCCAAGATGCTCGAAATGAGCATCTACGAAGGCATCCCTCATTTGCTGTCGCCCGTCGTCACTGATATGCGTCACGCCGCCAATGCCCTGAACTGGTGTGTGGGTGAGATGGAAAAACGTTACAAGCTGCTTAGCAAGCTGGGGGTGCGTAATCTTGCAGGCTACAACACCAAGATTCGTGAAGCCGCTAAAAATGATGAAGTCATTCCTAACCCGTTTTCCCTGACGCCCGATGCGCCTGAGCCCCTCTCGACGCTGCCACACATTGTGGTCGTTATCGATGAACTTGCTGATCTGATGATGGTGGTGGGCAAGAAAATCGAAGAACTGATTGCCCGGTTGGCCCAAAAAGCGCGAGCCGCAGGCATTCACCTGATACTTGCAACCCAGCGCCCCAGTGTCGATGTCATTACCGGGCTGATCAAGGCCAATATCCCGACGCGTATTGCCTTTCAGGTGTCCTCAAAAATCGACTCACGCACCATTCTTGATCAAATGGGCGCCGAGTCACTGCTGGGGATGGGTGACATGTTGTACATGCCGCCGGGTTCTGGCTTGCCTGTTCGCGTCCATGGCGCTTTTGTCAGTGATGACGAAGTGCATCGTGTTGTCGAGAAACTTAAAGAACACGGTGAACCTGATTACGTTGAAGGTGTCCTTGAAGGTGGGGTTGAAGGCGAAACCGGGGATGGTGTCAGTGCTGTGACAGGTTTTACCGATGCCGAATCCGATCCTTTGTACGATCAAGCGGTTCAGGTCATCCTGAAGAATCGCCGGGCCTCGATTTCGTCGGTTCAACGCCACTTGCGTATTGGTTACAACCGGGCCGCTCGTTTACTCGAGCAAATGGAACAGGCCGGTCTGGTTTCGGCCATGCAGTCTAATGGCAACCGCGATATTCTGGTGCCGGGTGAAGCCGGTGGTGCCGAATAGGCCCGTTCTCTTTTCAAACGCGTTCGCGCTTTTAAGGGTTTTTAGCCCACGTCATGATCACCAAACTTTTTAAATTCATTGCTCTTGTCTTGCTGGCTGTTACGCCGGTTTTGACGGTGGCCGCTTCGGCAGAGTCGCAGTTGCGGCACTTCATTAAAAATGTGCAATCGGCAGCCGGGCAGTTCCAGCAACACACCCAGGTTGAACAAGGGCGTGCCAAGCCCGCCCAGACGGGTGAGTTCTCTTTTCAGCGCCCCGGTAAATTCCGGTGGGCCGTTCAAAAGCCCTACGAGCAGCTGATTGTGTCGGATGGCCAGCGGGTCTTGCAGTACGACCCTGACCTTGCCCAAGTCACGCAACGCAGCGTTGACCAGTCTATCGGTGCTTCTCCGGCTGCCATCTTGTTTGGTTCCGGTTCAATCGATGACGCGTTCAGCCTCAGTCCTTTGCCTGATGGTGACGGTCTCGCATGGCTCAGGGCGACGCCGCGCAATGCCGACGCCGGTTTCAAGCATGTCGATATGGCGTTTTCCGGAAACCTGCCCGCACGACTCGAGCTTTACGACGCTTTCGGTCAAACCACAGTCATTCTTTTGACCCAGGTGTCTGTGAATCCCCAGATTCCATCTTCTGACTTCCGGTTTGTCGCACCTGCCGGTGTCGACGTGGTCAAACTGCAATAAGTGCTTTTTTCACCTGCCTCTGCATTTCCCGGTTTATTAACATCGTGGCTGATCTTTTTTCCCGTGATCCTGTGGCGCCGCTGGCCGAACTGCTCAGGCCACGGCATCTTGATGACGTTATCGGTCAGTCTCATTTGCTGGCTCCGGGAAAGCCGTTAAGGTTGGCGTTCCAGTCGGGCAAGCCGCATTCCATGATTTTCTGGGGCCCGCCGGGGGTAGGTAAAACCACGCTGGCACGCCTGACCGCCACGGCCTTTGATTGCGAGTTCATTGCCTTGTCTGCTGTTTTTTCCGGGGTAAAAGACATTCGCGCTGCAATGGACGAGGCACGTCGTCATGCCGATCAAGGCCGGCAAACCTTGTTGTTTGTCGATGAAATTCATCGGTTCAACAAGGCACAGCAAG
>CAYTSJ010000336.1:0-2914 GCA_964440385.1 uncultured Pusillimonas sp.
CCTCATCGAGCATACCGGCGCCAGCTTCCCCGAAGCAGTACGTTCTTTGGCGTCAAGCTGTGGTCTCGCCGTTCCTGAAGAACAGCAGTCGGCACGAGCGCAAGCTGCCTCCAAAAAGCGCAAAGAAGAGGTTTCCCGGCATCAACAACTTCTTGATATTGCACAAAAGTTCTACCTGAAGCTGCTCAAAGCAACCCCTTTGGCGACCGATTACCTGAAAAATCGAGGCCTGACGGGTGAAATTGCTGCCCGTTTTGGTTTGGGCTGGTCGGGTTCCGACCGTCGTGGGCTGGCGACTGTGTTTAGTCATTATGAAGACCCCTTGCTGGTTGAAGCCGGCCTGGTCATCGAGGCAGAAGATGGGCGCCGATACGATCGCTTTCGCGAACGCATCATGTTTCCGATTCGCAATGCGCGTGGCAATCTGGTGGGCTTTGGCGGTCGAGTCATCGGCAAAGGTGAGCCTAAATACCTTAACTCACCCGATACCCCCATATTCTCCAAAGGTCACGAACTTTATGGCCTGTGGGAGGGGAAAAACGGTATTCGGGCTGAAGGCTGTGTGTTGGTGGTCGAGGGGTACATGGACGTCGTTGCGCTGGCGCAGGCGGGTCTGTGTAATGCAGTCGCTACGTTGGGGACGTCAACCACGCCTCAGCATGTCCAGAAGTTGCTGCGGGCCAGCGATCGGGTGATTTTCAGTTTTGATGGAGACAAGGCCGGGCGTCGTGCCGCCTGGCGGGCCTTGCAGAACTGTTTGCCTTTGTTGCGCGATGATGTGTCGATCAGGTTTTTATTCCTGCCCGAAAAACATGATCCTGACTCGTTTGTTCGTGAGAACGGCGCCGATGCCTTTCGCGAGCTCATGGCACACGCGCCTGCGTTGTCTACGTTCATGCTTGACGAACTGGCGTCTCGTCATCCCATGCAAGAACCTGAGGGGCGGGCGGCCTGCGTGCACGAAGCACGGCCGTTATTGGCCCAGCTTCCTGCAGGAACGACCTTGCGCATCCAGATTGAGCGCGAGTTTGCGCGTCGTGTGTTGCTGACACCCGAAGAGTTGTCAGCCATGCTTGATGTGCCTGAAACCATTGTTCCACGCCTGTCGGTCGGGTCGGGTAACCCGATGGCGGCTCCGCTGCCTGTTTCCCCATCTTCATTTGAGCCCAGGTCAGGTGCCGGTATTTCCGATGATTTTGATGCGGGTTTTGATGGGCAGTGGGTGCCAGATCTTGTCGATGATCCTTATGGGTCCGGTGCCGATGCAGTTCTGTTGCCGCAATCGAAGCCTCTGTCTTCTTATTCCGCTTTTTCCAGTGCGCCTTCAGCGTCCCGTCAGTCGGTCAAGAAGCGCGTGCCGGCAGTACAAAGGTCTGGAAATCGTACAGTCACTTCGATGGCCAAACGGTTGTTGCGATTACTCATTTCACATCCGGTGCTGGTTGAAAGCCTGGGCGATCAGCAGCTTGAAACTTTGTCACGGGCACCCCATCTAAGCCTTGTGTGTGACCTGATTGCGCTGATCAGTGATACAGGCGCGCTGCATGCGGGCGCTTTGCTGGAAGCCGCTGAACCAGGTTCTGATCTTGCGGCCGTTTTGGCCGACTTGAGTGCCGATGTGCTCGGGCACGATGATTTGCCTGATCCGGCTGCCGAATGGAACGATGCCTTGCACAAAATCGAGCTTGATCTTATCAAGACCGAGCAGTCCGAGCTTATTGCAACCGGCCTGAAAGATGCTGCGTCACGCGAGCGTTATCAGGTGCTTGGCCGGCGACTTGCCCACTTAGGA
Source organism: uncultured Pusillimonas sp. (assembly GCA_964440385.1). GTDB lineage: Bacteria > Pseudomonadota > Gammaproteobacteria > Burkholderiales > Burkholderiaceae_B > Neopusillimonas. The sequence goes on from CAYTSJ010000336.1 coordinate 1,793, forward strand.
AGGGCTTAGGGCGGTTGTGGTAAACAACACTGTTGAAAATACTTAACTGCTGTAAAATAAAAGGTTTTATATCGTCTTCAAATGTGCTGAAGACCATGTAACCAGTTTTGTGGCTGATGCACCAGGTGGCCTTTCGTACCTTGTAACCCCAAAGGGGTCAGGGAATTATCCTGCGGCACCTCGCGCTTTCTGCATACTGTCAGCATGTTTTTCAAGTACTGAAGATATGGTTTTCCCTGCAATGCCCGTTGGCATAATGTGCCTTCGTGTTTTATTGCGTCCACGGAATCGACTATGACAAAAGCGACTGATCAGACCCTGAAAGCGACAGAAACCGAATCTGTCAAAAAGACAAAGACGGTGGCGGCAACCAAAACCACCACTAAAACGTCCGTTGCAGCAGGGGCTGTCAAAAAAGCGGCCAAGAAAACAACCGCACGTAAAACGGCGGTTGATGATGACGCATCCGATGATTTCGATCTGGACGATGATCTGGTCGCTGAACCCAAAAAACGCAAAGGGCGCACCCCCACGGGGCGTAAGCCGGGTCGTCCAGCCAAAGCAGCCAATAACGACAGTTCCCCCTTTGATGACGGCGACATCGATATTGAAGCCGAGGTTATCCCTGATCTTAAACCGCTACCCAAGCGCGGTGGCAAACGCGGCAAGGGCGATAAAGACGTCCCCACCCGTAACCAGTTGACCCCCGAAGAGCAGGAAGCGCGTCGTAACCGCCTCAAAGTCCTGATCAAGCTGGGCAAAGAGCGCGGCTACCTGACTTACGGTGAAATTAACGACCACTTGCCCGATGACCTGGTTGATGCTGAAGCCATTGACGGCATTATCAGCACGTTCAGCGATATGGGCATTTCCGTCTACGACCAGGCGCCCGATGCAGAATCCTTGCTGCTTAACGACAATGCGCCGGTTGCCACCAGCGATGACGACGTCGAAGACGAGGCCGAAGCAGCACTGACCACCGTTGATTCTGATTTCGGTCGGACAACAGACCCGGTGCGCATGTACATGCGTGAAATGGGTACCGTTGAGCTCCTGACCCGCGAAGGCGAAATTGAAATCGCCAAACGGATTGAAGACGGTCTGAAGCATATGGTCATGGCC
>CAYTSJ010000337.1:0-2913 GCA_964440385.1 uncultured Pusillimonas sp.
GTGGGTTTCGTCGCCAGATCAGCGGCAACGATGCCAACCTTGTGGGCTGAGAGTTGACGCACCAGGCGCTCGGAGTGAATCGGGCGTGTCTTGGGTACGGGTAGCGAGCCGAGATTGGCTGAATCGCCTTGTTCTTTTGCCACTTGGCTGGCACGCTGACGATCCTCTGGCCGAATCAGACCGCGATCAATCTGTACCTGCGCCGAACTCGTTATATAAACGACGGCACCAGTAATCGCTTTGGCCGATGGCGTCCATACCTCGCATGCGATCTCAAGCTGCTCACGGGCCTGTTCGAGTTCATACATCTCTTCATTCAGGCGTTCCCACTGAACATGATCCTCGTCTGACTCACCCAGTAGATCGCGCTCCTGGTCTATATCTTGAAGGCGTTGCTCGATAGTTTGAAGGTGCTTTAACTGCTCCTCAGTCATTTCCCCACTTTGTGCGTGTATTCGCCCAAAGTGCACCCATGCCGAGTCATAGGCCGGTTTAATTTCAACCCATGACCAGCCTTCCTGCTCGATGTCGGTGGCGATGGTTTGCAGTTTTTCCATGGCAAGTTGCTCAAGCAAGACCGCATCCTGAAGATAGACGCCACGCTCATCGTCTTGAGCGAACAGATCCTGGTAACTGCGACCGCCAGCAGCGCTGTAGGCGTCCAGGCCAACAAAGCGCGCCAAGGGACTTGCCGCTGTCACAGAATCTTGGGTTAGCCGTCGACGGATTGAATTCGGATTTTTTCGGTTCCACTCATCGAGCGACTGCCAGACTTGACGCTGCAACTCTTTATCATCACTGACGGTAAAAGCCATCAAGGCGTCAAGTGACAGTTCGTCGTCCCGATAGGCTTGAATTAACTCGGGTGCAACTTGTGCCAAGCGAAGCCGACGACGCACCACGGCGGGACTGACGCCGAACCGAGCGGCAACGTCCTCGACGCTCGTGCCCTGGTCGATCAATGCGGCAAAGGCTTCGAACTCGTCAGCCGGGTGCATGGCCTCACGCTGGACGTTCTCGGTGATAGAGGCTTCCAGGGCCTGATCGTTTTCAACGAGAGAGACCCACACGGTGGCATCATGCGCCCAAGCCCCCTGCTCTATCAATGACTGGATGGCTTGAAGTCGTCGGCCACCGGCAATCACCTCATAGGCGCCACGCTTCTTGGCCTTGGTGACCACCAGATTTTGAAGTAGCCCTTGCGCCCTGATGGAGTCGGCCAACTCGCTCAATGGCACCTGCCCTGGTGTCTTGCGTGCTTGATAGCGTGTTGAAAGGGATAACTTGGCAATGTCAATTTCGAAGTGGGTACTCATCGTGACGCTCCTGGTTCGTGGTGTGTAATAGACAAAGTGACGTGGGTCGTTAAATCACTGCAACAGGCTGGCCAGAACGCCCAGTTGGCGCATGGTCATGGCCGGTAGCCGGATGGACTTTCCTTGTTCATGGGCGAGGCGCACAAGTGCTGCAAGTTTGGTAAGATCAAGATTCATTACTTAAAGACTCCCTAAGTGTTTTTGTGATGCGCCTCTGACGGGTCCAGCCGTCAGGGGCTTTTTCATTTGTCATTCGGGTTAAACAAAAATTGGTCTGCCGTTGTGGTCACGAAACTGCGTTGCCTCAATATCTAGGGCTACCCAAGACTCGAAATCAGGGGTGATTTGCAGTTGTCCTTTACGCACCCGGGCACCGAACGCTCTGGCGCATCCGCTAGATGGGTAAAAGCCTGCACCGTGTTTTTCGTGGTGCTGGTTGAGCCGTTTGGCAGCTCTAATCAGTCGTCGGGTGTTTTGGTTGATAGTCATGGCGAGGCCTCGCGTTATGCGTTTACAGGTGAGATGAATGACAGATTGCGGTGAAGGACTTGTGCAGCAATGCACAGATCAGCATCGGCAGAGCCCAGTTCTTTTTCGATGTCCTGCGCGGCCATCGAGGCAAACCGCTCGGCATACAGGCGCACGGCACGGATCACCAGATCGGCCGCATCGGCATCCTCGTCAATCAAGCGGGAGATGAATTCGGGGAAAGATCGAGCAGGCATTGAACGCATCAAGGCCAACTCGGCGGCCACTGGTGCGACAACGGGGCGCAAGCCATAAGCACGCAGTTTTTTTACCGAGGCATTCATAATCCGTTTGAAGTAGGTGCGAACCGCCAGGACCACGAAGCGCTCTTCACGCCGGGCGGTTGCTGCACGAAGCAGCACACGGATTGCGATGTCGGGTTGCATTGCTGTAGTCATGGTTGGCTCCTGGGCTGGGTCTGGTCTTGTCTGGTGGTTGTTTGTGTTTGGCCGGTCATCCCCCGGCCTGGGCTTGAATCATCTGGGGCGCAAAGCACCGCCCCGGGCGGCGCTTCTGGGCTTTACACCCTCATTCAAAAGGGATGTCGTCGTCTTGATCGTTGGCCTGGGGTGCTGGTTTGCCTTTGCCGCCCCGCCCTTTGCCACCTTTGGGTGCTGGCTGCGGTTGGCTGGCTTGCGCATCTGTGGTGCCTGAGCCACCCAACATCTGCATTTCTTCGGCAACGATTTCGGTGCTGTAGCGATCAGCGCCGGTTTCCTTGTCCTGGAACTTGCGGGTTTTGATGCGGCCCTCGATGTAGACCGAGCGCCCTTTTTTCAGGTATTCACCGGCGATTTCAGCCAGGCGGTTGTAGAACACCACCCGATGCCATTCGGTTTCTTCGCGTTTTTCGCCGCTGTTGCGGTCTTTCCATTGCGAGGTGGTGGCGATTGATACGTTGCAGATAGCAGCGCCATCGGGGCTGTAACGCACTTCTGGGTCACGACCGAGATTGCCTACGAGGATGACTTTGTTGACTGATGCCATGGTGACTACTCCTTTAAAAAGTGCTTACGCACGGTGTGGTTTTTAGTGCTGACCGAGCCTGAAGATTGTTAGACCCTGGACG
>CAYTSJ010000338.1:0-2911 GCA_964440385.1 uncultured Pusillimonas sp.
CCAGGCCAGCACCAGACCGGTTAACCATTGCGGCAACACCATCAGGGGCAGCGCCCACAACGGGGTTGATGAGTGAGAAAAGTTGGCCAGATGAATGGCCGCAAACACCAGACAAGACCCATGGACGACCCAGAAAAAATATCGACGGTATCGGGTACGTGCCTGCCAGGATAAGGGCCGAGGATGACGGGTAGCGGTGTGTCGCTGCGACCACCAGCAGGCGATGACGATCAAGCCTGTCAGAACAATGGTGAGCGCCTGAGGCCCAGCCAACAACGCGCAGACAGACGCCGGCAGCAACCAGAATAGCGTGGCAACACGGCGCAACCCATAGCGAAATACCAGCTCTTCGACCAAAGGTGCCCACAGAACGGCCTGCAACCAGGGGATGTTATCGAGTTGCAGACGATGCTGCGCCCCTGACAACCCCGCCGCGACCACCGCAATCGGGCCCAGCAACAAAATATTTACTGTCCACAACAAGCCGGCCCACTGCAGTATTCGACCCAGTCGTAGTGATGGAAACCAGTCTTCCTGCCAGCTCTCACCTGCAGTGCGACCCGACACGCGTTTGAAATCAGGCCTTGCCAGGAATCGAAAAAAATCACGAAGCTCTGCACCAAACGTCGGCCAGACATTACCGCGTGTTGCGCTAGCCAACGTTAGCCTCATGAAGCTGATTCATCACTTGAGGGTAACGACCCTCAAGCAGACCGGGCAAGACTGCACAACAACGCTCAAGCGCACGTTCGATGCCATCAAGTTCATCTCGCCGGGGCGGATTCAATACGAAAGCAGCGACCTGCTGTGCCAACCCCAAGGTTCTGGGGTGACCAATACCCAATCGAAGACGCCAGAAGTCTGGCGAACCAAACACAGATTGAATGTCACGCAAACCATTGTGCCCGGCATGCCCGCCTCCTTGCTTGAGCTTGACATGACCCGGCAAAAGATCGAGTTCATCGTGCAGCACAAGTACCTCGGGTGGCGTTAATTTATAAAACCGCATGAGTGCCCCCGCTGCCTGCCCGGAACGATTCATGAAGGTTGTTGGTTTGGCAATAATGATTTGTTCGCCACCCACACGCGCTTTGGCAACCCACGCGAAGAACGACCTCTCAAGCGTGAAACTGGCTTTTAACTGCTCTGCCATCTGGTCTGCCAACCAGAAGCCGGCGTTATGACGAGTATTTTCATACTCTTGCCCGGGATTACCTAACCCTATGATCAAACGAATTGGTGGCTTCATAACAGCAAATAATAAGTGCAAAACCCCTGACGGCAGAACCGGCAGGGGTTTGATAAGACGCCCGGCAAAACATCACCAGACACCTTTCTATAACAAAGCCAATTACTCGGCCTGAGCAGCGGCTTCAGCGCCTTTGTTCATGGCGACGGCCAATGCAGGATTGGCATCACCACCGTGAGCAACAAAGGTCACACCGATTGGCAACTTGATGTCGGCCAGGTGAACGGTTTCACCAGCCACCATCTGGCCCAGATCAACTTCGATGAACTGGGGCAGGTTACCCGGCAAGCAGGCGATTTCAAGTTCGTTCAGAACGTGGCTGATCAGGCAACCCGACAGCTTGACCGCAGGCGATGTTTCACCGTTGATAAAGTGCAGGGGCACTTTAGTGTGGATGACGTGCGATGCATCAACGCGCTGGAAGTCAACGTGCAGAACCAGCTGCTTGAAGGGGTGCCACTGAACTGCACGCAACAGTACTTTTTGCGACTTGCCTTCGAGGTCCATGTCGAGAATGGACGCGTGGAACTCTTCTTTACGCAGCGCGTGATAGATTTCGTTGTGGTCGAGTTCGATGTTCAGGGGGGCTTCTGTACCGCCATAAACGATGGCCGGAACACGACCTTCGCGACGCAGGCGGCGGCTCGCACCCGTACCTTGTACGTTACGCAATTTTGCTGTGAATTTCATGGATGGAACTCCAAAAACAAGGGGCTAATGCCCCGATAACAAACAGCCCTAAGGCTGAGAACCACTGCGGGTTGCCGCGACCAGCAGACCCGCAGTCAAAAAATCAATCGACAAACAACGAGCTGACCGATTCAGCGTTTGAAATACGCAAAATAGTTTCGCCCAGCAAAGAAGCACAAGAAAGCTGGCGAATTTTGCCGCATTCGCGCGCTGCCTCTGAGAGCGGGATGGTATCGGTGACGACCAGTTCGTCGAGTTCGGAGGTTTTGATGCGATCAACGGCCTGACCCGACAATACCGGGTGCGTACAGTAGGCATAAACCGCCAGTGCGCCACGTTCTTTGAGCGCTTGGGCAGCTTTGCACAGCGTGCCGGCCGTATCGACCATGTCGTCCATGATGATACAAGTACGACCTTCGATGTCACCGATAATATTCATAACCTCGGACACATTGGCACGAGGACGACGTTTATCGATGATGGCAAGATCGGCTTCAAGCTGTTTTGCCAAAGCCCGGGCACGCACAACGCCACCAATGTCAGGAGACACAACAACAACGTCTTTGTAGTTTTGACGCCAGATATCACCCAACAGAATGGGGCCCGCGTAGACGTTATCGACAGGAATGTCGAAAAAGCCCTGAATCTGGTCGGCGTGCAGGTCCATGGTCATGACACGGTCGACACCCACAACCTGCAGCATGTTGGCAACCACTTTGGCCGAGATGGAGACCCGTGCAGAACGCGGGCGACGATCTTGGCGAGCGTAACCGAAATAAGGTAAAGCGGCTGTGATACGACCCGCTGAGGCACGTCGCAAAGCATCAACCATGACCATGATTTCCATGAGGTTATCGTTGGTTGGTGCGCAGGTCGGTTGCAAAACAAAAACGTCTTTACCACGAACGTTTTCATTAATTTCTACCATGACTTCCCCATCAGAGAAACGACCCACAGTCATTTTTCCGAGGG
>CAYTSJ010000339.1:0-2909 GCA_964440385.1 uncultured Pusillimonas sp.
CACCTGTTTTTCTGTGCCTGTCAGACCGATCGCATGGTTATCAAAAGCCTGGACATACGCCTGCAGTTTCTCAGAGGTGTCACGATGCGGATCTACACTGACAAACAGGATTTTTACTTTGTCAGCTTCAGGGCCCAACAGATGCATGACTTGCGACAGCTGGGCCATGGTGGTTGGACAGATGTCGGGGCAACTTGAATAGCCGAAAAACATCAGAACGACTTTGCCGAGGTAATCGGCTTGCGACACCGCTGTGTTACCTGGCCCAACCAGATTGAATTTGAGGTCGGGCAGAAAACCCCGCACCGGGTGTATTTTTGTTTCAGGGGTTTCTGCAGACGCATCGGCAGCGGTGGCTGCCGCCCATGATGAAGCCGACAATGACAGTGATACCCCGAAAAGCAGGGCAGTCAGTGCGTTTTTAAAGGCGCGCATGATAGAAGCTTCTAAAGTGTTTGGTTAATGCGTGATCAAGCTGTTTCGGTTTCTGGCAGGTCGGCCATGCCGCTATGACGAAGCAAAGCGTCAAGTTCGGCATCCCGACCCCGGAACGCGCGAAACGAGTCTGCAGCAGGTCGAGAACCCCCAACGGCAAGAATCTCGTCACGGAAGCGACGCCCGGTCCTGCCGCACAGTGTGCCTGAAAGACCTGAATCGTATTTCGCCGCTTCTTCAAAGGCTGCATACGCATCGGCTGACAAGACTTCGGCCCACTTGTAACTGTAATAGCCGGCGCCATAGCCACCCGCAAACAAATGCGAAAAGTTATGCGGGAAACGGTGCCATTCAGGCGGGAATGTAACGGCCACTTCCTGGCGAACTGCATTGAGCGTTTGCATGACCTCGGTGATAGGCAAACCATTAGCCTCTTTATGAATCTGCATGTCAAACAGGGCAAATTCAATTTGACGAACTGTTTGCATGCCGCTTTGGTAGTTTTTAGCCGCCAGCATCTTTTCGTAAAGCTCGCGGGGCAGTGGCGCTGCGCTGACAACGTGGGAAGACATTTGCTGGACGACAGGCCATTCCCAGCAGAAGTTTTCCATGAATTGAGAGGGTAGCTCGATGGCATCCCATTCGACACTGGCAAAGGCAGAAGCGGCAGGGTCATCGACCGTTGAGAGCAAGGCATGCAAGGCATGGCCTGCTTCATGGAAGAGGGTGATGACGTCGTCGTGGGTGAGTAAAGAAGGCTTGCCGTTGGCCGGTGGGGCAAAGTTGCATGTCAGGTATACCACTGGCGTTTGCAATTGATGGCCAGCCCGGCGACGCGACCGTTCGCTGTCAACCCAGGCACCGCTTTGTTTGCCTTGGCGGGCATACAAGTCAAGCATCAAATGACCACATGGCACGCCATCACGGAAAACCTGAAGGATTTTTGCGTCGGGGTGCCATGCGACCAGGCCGGTTTCACGGACTTCGACACCGAACAGGGTTTCGGCCACCTGAAACAGGCCCTGTAAAACACGGGGTTCAGTGAAGTATTGCTTCACCTCTTCTTCAGAGTAGGCGTAACGCGATTCACGCAGGCGCTCGGAGACAAATGCGGTATCCCAGGGCTCAAGGGTATTAAGGCCTAATTGAGTTTTGGCGAAGGATTCAAGCGCAGCCCGGTCGCGCTGGGCCCACGGCTTGGCACGGCGGGCCAATTCACGCAGGAAAGTCAACACTTGATCGGCGCTATCGGCCATCCGTGTTTCGAGGCGCATCTGGGCGAAATGATCGAAGCCCAACAGTTTGGCTTCACGGGCGCGCAACTCAAGAAGTTGTTCGATAAGGGGGGTGTTATCAAAAGCCGGATTACCCTGTTCAGAGGCCAGCGTGCCGTAGGCACGGTACAGCGTGTGACGCAGATCCCGGTCTTTGGCATACTGCATGACCGGTAGATAGCATGGCATTTTCAAGGTCAGACGCCAGCCATCTTGACCGTTTTGCCCGGCCTCGGCTTTTGCCGCAGCTTTTACATCTTCGGGAATGCCGTCAAGACGCGATTCGTCGTCGACCAGGAAAAACCACTGGTCGATGGCATCAAGGACGTTTTCAGAAAACTTTTGCGAAGCCTGGGCTTCGGCATCGGAAATCTGGGCATATTCTTCGCGAGCGTGACCTTCCAGTTCAACCCCGCTCAAACGAAAGTCACGTAGCGCCAATTCGATAATGCGCTGCCGGACTGCAGGCAAGGCAGCAAATTCAGGGCTTTGATGCAAGCGGACGTAATGTTGATACAAGCCTTTGTGCAGGCCTACCCAGGTCGAGAACTCGGTGACAAGCGGTAGACAGCGGTTGTAAGCATCACGCAGTTCTGGCGTATTGACAACGGCGTTCAGGTGACCCGCGACAGACCAGGCACGCCAAAGCTGCGCAGACACGGTTTCAATCGGGTCAATAATGGTTTGCCAGGTGGCCGGCGTTTCAGGCCGTGCGACCTGATCGATGACCGTGCGTGTGGCGTTGATCAGGTGCTGAATTGCCGGTTCGATATGTTCAGGGCGAATCGCCTGATAATCGATCAGTGACTCGATGGGAGCAAGCAGGGGATTTTGGGTCATGCATCAAACCTTGGGAAAACGACAGGGGCGTCAAACCGCCCTGTGCCGATGACAGGGCGTTGCGCTTTAAAGATCAGACACGCAAGCCGGCACTTCGTTCCGCAGCCTCAAGCGTATTGACCAGCAGCATGGCGATGGTCATGGGGCCTACACCGCCTGGGACAGGGGTAATGGCCGAGGCCACCTGGCTGGCCGTTTCATAATCAACATCACCGGTCAGTTTGCCATCGGGCAGGCGATTGATGCCGACGTCGATGACGACCGCACCCGGTTTAACCATGTCGCCGGTGACCATGTTGGGGCGCCCGGTAGCAACCACCAGAATATCGGCACGCCGGGTTTGTGCAGGAAGATCGCGGG
>CAYTSJ010000340.1:0-2903 GCA_964440385.1 uncultured Pusillimonas sp.
GTCAGCGTATTTTCGAAGAGCTTCACGCAAAGTATGGCGAAGGCCCGGGTCTTTATCTTTAACCTCGCGAAGTTCGATTTCGCGCCGGTTGGCCCAGTCTACGGCCTCCCTTCGGGTTGCGAAAGTTTTGCTGTCCCTAGTACCAAGAATAGCGATCTGCGCTCTGTAGCCTTTGGCCGTCTTTTGAATGCTTGCCATCTGTGGGGAATTTGCTGGGTAAATTTTGGGGAATTCGCTTTAGATTTTTTGATTCTATGCGATCAACCAACTACCAGCAACCCACTAAAAAGCCTTTACTTTCAAGAATTTGACTTTATGAAGTCAATCACTTTCAAGATAGTGGTGCGAACGGAGAGACTCGAACTCTCACACCTCTCGGCGCCAGAACCTAAATCTGGTGCGTCTACCAATTCCGCCACGTTCGCTGTGTCAAGCCTTGCAGTATAGCAAGCACAAAAATCCATGGCAAACGCAACTTCAACCGTTCAACCGTCAGCGGGCTTGCTAAAATGACCCACTTACTGTGGATACCGCCGGCATGAACCCCAAACTTGGTCTTTTGCACCCCTACCCGTTTGAAAAACTGCGTGCCCTTCTGGCCGATGCCGCAACCCCGCCGGCAGGGTTAAACCCCATCAGTTTATCTATTGGCGAACCCAAACACACTACCCCACCCTTTATCATTGAAGCCATGCAAAATGCCATGCAAGGCCTGGCTTCATACCCTCCGACTAAAGGGGATGCCTTGCTGCGCGGCACCATCGCCGACTGGATCGCAAAGCGGTATGGCATTAACCGACCCGACCCGGAAACCCAGGTTTTACCGGCGGCAGGTTCTCGCGAAGCCCTTTTTTCTTTTGCGCAAACCATTGTCGACAGCCACAAAGGCGGGTACGTGGTGTGCCCTAACCCGTTCTACCAGATTTATGAAGGTGCAACCCTGCTCGCGGGGGCCACACCCTGGTTCATCAATGCCGATGCATCGCGTCAGTTTGGGTACGACTGGGATAGCGTGCCTGCAGAGGTCTGGGCTAAAACCCAACTGATTTACGTCTGCTCGCCGGGAAACCCGGCAGGTAATGTCTTTAATCTTGATGACTGGAAAACACTGTTCCAGCTGTCTGATACCTACGGGTTCGTGATCGCCGCCGACGAATGTTATTCAGAAATCTATTTTGATGAATCGGCACCGCCGCTGGGTGCACTGCAGGCGGCCTGCCAGTTGGGGCGGCACAACTACAAGAATCTGGTCAGCTTTTCCAGCCTTTCAAAACGTTCCAATGTACCGGGCCTGCGATCGGGCTTTATCGCCGGAGACGCCGCCTTGCTAAAACAGTTTTTGCTCTACCGCACCTATCATGGCAGCGCCATTAGTGCTGTTGTGTCGGCCGCCAGTGTTGCCGCCTGGAAAAACGAAACGCATGTCAAAGAAAACCGTCAGCAATACCGGGAAAAATTTGATGCGGTTTTACCCATTCTGGCCCCGGTACTTCAAGTGGAACGTCCGCAAGCGGGCTTTTATCTGTGGGCACAAACACCGTATTCTGACACCGATTTCACGCGAAACCTGCTGGGCGCTACCAACGTGACGGTGTTACCCGGCAGTTATCTTGCCCGGGAATCCCTTGGTACCAACCCAGGCACAAATCGTATCCGCATGGCCTTGGTGGCTTCAAAGGCCGAGTGCATTGAAGCCGCACAACGTATTGCCTGGTTCCTGAAAGACCAGGCCCTGCGTTGAACACCTGACAACCACTACTCATCTCTGACTTCGCACGCATATGACAACCAACTTGCAAACCACTATCGAAAACGCCTGGGAAAACCGTGCTGACATCAGCCCTGCTACTGTTCCCTCCGAAGTCCGTGATGCCATTAATCACACCCTGGCAGAACTCGACAAGGGCACCCTGCGGGTTGCCGACAAGTCAAGCGGCCAGTGGGTAGTTCACCAATGGCTCAAAAAAGCAGTGCTCTTGTCGTTCCGTATTGAAAATAACGGCATCATCGGTCAGGCACCCGTCCAGTATTACGACAAGGTCGGCTTGAAATTTGCCGGTTATTCCGAACAGGATTTTGCCAATGCGGGTTTCCGGGTCGTCCCCCCTGCTGTTGCACGCAAAGGGGCTTATCTGGGGAAAAACGTGGTGCTGATGCCCTCGTATGTCAACATCGGTGCCTACGTCGATGACGGCACCATGGTTGACACCTGGGCGACTGTCGGCTCTTGCGCACAAATCGGTAAAAACGTTCACCTTTCAGGCGGCGTAGGTATTGGTGGTGTGCTCGAACCTTTGCAAGCCAACCCTACTATCATTGAAGACAACTGCTTTATTGGCGCACGCTCTGAAGTGGTGGAAGGCGTCATTGTCGAAGAAAACTCGGTGCTGGCCATGGGTGTGTTCTTATCCCAAAGCACCAAAATCTACGATCGCACTACCGGTGAAATCATGTATGGTCGCGTTCCCTCAGGCTCTGTCGTGGTGCCTGGCTCTCTGCCCTCTGAAGATGGCTCTTATAGCCTGGCATGCGCAGTCATTGTGAAACGTGTCGACGCGAAAACCCGTTCCAAAACCAGTATCAACGAACTTCTGAGGGCTTGATGTCAACGTCCGCTGTACTGCAACTGACCAAAGATCTGTTATCACGCCAATCGGTCACGCCTGACGACGCCGGGTGCCAAAAAGTTTTGGCGGATCGCCTGTCGCCATTGGGCTTTACCGCAGAAACACTGGTTTTCGAAGACGTCACCAACCTCTGGATCCGTAAAGGTCTGGCCAGCCCCTGCGTTGTCTTCGCGGGCCACACCGATGTTGTCCCTACCGGGCCCCTCGAAAAATGGCATTCCGATCCATTCACGCCAACCGAGCGTAACGGGGTGCTTTATGCCCGCGGTGCAGCAG
>CAYTSJ010000341.1:0-2890 GCA_964440385.1 uncultured Pusillimonas sp.
GGCCCCAGCTTCACACCCATGATTGAGCGTTGGCGTGTGCGCGATGCCACTGAATCAATCCAATCCAGCCTGTATTACACCCGTTCCGAGGCCATCAAGCGCGGAGGCAATGTAGTGATCAAAGCCACTGATGGTACGAACTGGAATAGCGGCTGGAGCGTCTTTCACGACGTCAATGGCAACGCTGCGCAAGACACCTGCGACGCAACCAAAACGCCCAACGAATGCAATTTGAAAGTCACAGCGGCAATGCCGCAAGTCACTATCACACCCGATCCTGCTCGCGCCACGCTGACCGCGAACCGCTGGGGCTCCCTTGGAGGCGCACAGCTAGCATTGACCGTGACCCCCAAAGGTAGTGATGCCAGCAGCCCCAACGCACTCAAGCTATGCCTCTCCGCAGGTGGGCGGATCAAACAAAAGAAAGGAAGCGAGGCATGCGACTAGTGCCAAACTACCTGGTACGCGGCACGACCAAAGTTAGCGGATTCACCCTGATAGAAACCTTGATAGTTACCGCCATTGCGGCTGTGCTGATTGCCTTGGCTGCGCCTAGCTTCGGCACAACGATAGATCGCTGGCGGGTACGCAAAGCCGTTGAAAGCATGACCTCTACGCTGTATTACGCACGCTCAGAAGCGATCAAGCGCGGAGGAGGTGTGGGCATTCAGAAAAATCCGAAAACCACTCCTGGCTGCACTTTGGCAAATACCAACCAAGAGTGGGGCTGTGGCTGGTTTATTTTTGTTGACAGCAACAGTGACGGCAAATGGAAGAAGGGCGAAGAGATCCTGCAAACCATCAACACGCCGGGCAATGTCAATGTCATTCACACCAGCGGTAGCACCAACATCACGGTCGATCGATACGGAATGATGAGCGGTTTGAACGCGAAAGGCTTTACTTTTTCACCAGAGCCCACGGGCGTTTCATCATCTGCCACCCGAACTATTTGCATGGCATCGGGCGGCCGCATTCGAGTTCTTGAGGAAGCTTCATGCCCGAAAACGTAACCCATCTACGCAGTCGTATACAGCGCGGCATTACCCTAATCGAATCCTTGGTCGCTATCGCCGTGATGGCGCTGGGCATTTTGGGTATTTTGGGAGTGCAAATGCGCACTTTGACCGACACCCAGACTGCCGTGCGTCGTGCACAGGCAATCCGACTGATTGAAGACTTGGGAGAGCGCATGAAAGTCAGCCCCAACGCTCTGGCCAACCTCAATGGCTACGTTACGGGGTTTAGCGCAACCCCCACCGTCCCGGACTGCGCCAACGGATGTAACGCTGCGCAACTGGCAGCTTACGACGTCGCCGTCTGGAAGAAGACAGTACAAGAGAACTTGCCTCTCGGCAAAGCCAGCATCTTTCTCCCACCTGCAGAAAGTAGCTTGACAGCAGGCCTAAGGCGTCAGTTGGGCGTGATGGTTGCTTGGCGCGAAAACGAACGTGAAATTAGCGACAGCACAGACAAGAAGAACTTCAAAGACAACATCGATGCCACCAAGGTACGCGCTGCCGACGGAACCCTGAGTGATGGCGCTGCACTGAAGTGTCCCGACGATCACACGTGCCACCTGCAATACATCCCGGTTGCTTCACGTTGCGCGCCCTACTCCCCCGGAGGCGTCACCATGCACTACTGCCCAGGGTCTTGACATGCTCTCAAAAAATATGGCTTCCAGCGCTTTTCTCACAAGGCTTTCTGGCCAAAAACGGTTAAAAAAATCATCAATTCACCAGCGTAATCAGCGCGGAGTGACACTGATTGAGTTGATGGTAGGCATCACCATTGGGCTGCTGACTGTTGCCGTCGCCATGGGTGCACTCATGGTTTCGCGCGGCGTCTCGGGCACGGTCAGTGATGCCAGCATCATCCAACAACAGGCCGCTTACGCCATGCGCGTGATCGGACTACAACTGCGCCAAGCTGGCTCGTTGCGGCTCAACCTAGACCCAGGCACTGCCGCTGCAGAATCAGGTTACCTGATCCCTGCAGCATTTGAAACTGACTACACAGACCCCGCGGACAGCACCGCGTCTTTCTCTATCAAAGAACACACCTTGAAGGGGAAGAAAGCGCCCGCCGAGGGGGAATACGCTCTTTCGGTAGGCTACCGCAATTACACAGAGCCGGTTTTTACCAGCGCGTCTGCCGAGTCACTGCAGCGTAACTGCCTGGGTAACCAGGGAAATAGTGCACTGATACTCAGTGAGTTCGTTTTGTACGCCCCTACTAGCGACCCGACCCGAAGGGAACTGCGCTGCAACGGCAACGGCAACGGCAACGTCCAGCCTATCGTGAGCAACGTAGCCAACTTTCAAGTGCGCTACTTGCTGCAAGACAACACCACCACACCCGGCATCAGCACTATCAAGTCTGTGGACGCCAGTGGCGTCTCTAACTGGGCTCAAGTACAAGCTGTGGAAGTGTGCCTGGTGCTCTATGGCAACGAGGCCATGGACATACCTGGTCCTACTTCAGACAACCCCAAACAGGGCACCTATGTCGACTGCGATGGCACTGCCATCAGTATGAATGCTCTAACAGGTGTGCGAAACAAACGTATGCACATCGCCTTTCGCAACACCTACCAGCTGCGCAGCCAAGGGCTGATTGGCTCGGTGCTTTAAACCTTGATGAAAAAAGCCATCATGCAAAGCATGCCCTTAGCCCACCAGCGGCGACAACGCCAGCGCGGTGTGGCGCTATTCGTCGTCATTGTGTTCGTAATGCTCTCCATGCTGCTGGCATTGTGGGCGTCGCGCACCTCGCTGTTCAACGAAATGCTGGTTGGCAACGACGCTGACTACCAACGCGCCTTCGAAGCAGCTCAGGCGCTAATCCAAGACGCCGAACTCGACATTCGGGGAGAAAACGCTGATGG
>CAYTSJ010000342.1:0-2882 GCA_964440385.1 uncultured Pusillimonas sp.
CAACATCGACATCAGTGGCATGCGCCCCACGCGCGATGAAATCCTGGATTTCATTGGTGATATGGGGAATGACCTGGACCGTTTTACCGAGGTAATCACCGCGGCGTTCTTTACGCAACACGGACTCGTAAATTTGACCCGTGGTGAAATTGTTCACCTTGCGCATGCGGGTCGAAATGAAGCGCTCGTAGTGACCAAGATCAAGGTCGGTTTCAGCACCGTCTTCGGTCACAAAGACTTCACCGTGCTGGAACGGGCTCATGGTGCCCGGATCGACGTTGATATAAGGGTCGAGCTTGAGCATGGTGACGCGTAAACCACGCGACTCAAGGATGGCGGCCAATGAAGCAGCAGCAATGCCCTTACCCAGCGAGGACACCACCCCACCCGTTACGAATACATATTTGGTCATAGATCAACACCCGGTGTAGCCGGGCGGTAGCGGGAAATCGAAATTATAGCTGACACAACGTGGGGTCAAAGCGGCCGGGTGCGGCGAAGCAACCATTCTTTGGCCTGACCGTCGACCAAGGGCAACAGTGTCTGACGAACCTTCGCGTGATAGGCGTCAAGCCACGCAATATCGGACGCCGACATCAGCTCGACTGCAATACATCGGGTATCTATCGGACACAGCGTCAAGGTTTCGAACTGCAGGAACTCGCCGAATTCTGTTCGCTCAGCCGGCTGACACACGACCAGATTCTCGATTCTTACGCCCCATCGACCCGGTCGATACACCCCGGGCTCATTGGAAGTAATCATGCCGGTTTCCATCGCCATAGACGCTTTGACGGGCGTGCGATACGAAATTGATTGCGGGCCCTCATGCACGTTTAGAAAGTAACCCACACCATGTCCTGTCCCATGACCGAATTCAATACCGGCCTGCCAAAGCGGCGCCCTCGCAATCGGATCCAGCAATGGTGACATGATCCCTTTGGGGAAATGCGCCTGCGACAAGGCGATCATGCCCCGCAACACCAACGTGTAATCTCGCTTTTGCTCGATGGATGGCTGACCCACCGGCACCACCCGGGTAATATCGGTGGTCCCGCCAGGATACTGCCCGCCAGAGTCAATCAATAACAACCCGTCTCCCTCGATCACCGCATGAGCCTGCGGCGTCGCGTGGTAGTGCGGCATGGCCCCGTTCGCGTTGAACGCAGCAATCGTGGAAAAACTGGGCGACACGAAACCAGGTTGGCGGGCACGCGCTTCGGTGATTTTTTCGTCGATGGTGAGCTCGGTAATACGTTCTTTGCCCTGAGCTGACTCGAACCAGGCAAAAAACTCACATAAAGCTGCACCATCAAGGGTCATGGTATGACGGATGTGGGCAATTTCTTCGGGTGTCTTACGGGCTTTCAAAAGCCAGGAAGGGTTATCACCCTCGATGTGCCTGACAAACGCCGCTGCCGACAGATTTTTAACGGTAACGCGCGCAGGGTCAAACAGCAAGGCCTGGGAATCAGGCAAACACGCCAAGGCCCCACCAAGTGCCTCGTAAGGCTCAACCCTGACGTGATCACGACCCAGGGCCTCAACCAGCGATGAGTTGACCTTGGCCAGATCAACAAACAGGCGCACCTCTTCCAGCCCGACCAGAACATGTGCCATGAACACCGGGTTGAACTGAACGTCGCTCCCCCTCAGGTTCAGCAGCCAGGCGATGTCATCCAGAGAGGACAACCAATGCCATTGGGCACCCTGCTTCTGCATCTGCTCCCGCACCTGGCGGATGTTATCGGCCCGAGCGCGGCAAGCATAAGGCGTCACATGCTCATACACCGCTGCTGATGGCAAGCCGGGACGCCCAACCCATACCTCACCGATCAAGTCAGGATCCGTTAGCAGATTGATTTTCCGGGGTTTAAGAACGGCCTGCCATTGCCGCAAGGAAGACAAACTGAGCGTGTTGCCATCAACGACCACGCGCGCGCCTTCCGGCAAATGCTGCGCCAGCCAATCGGGGGGGGACAGCACCCCCCCTGACCCGGCTCGCATGGTCTGAATCCCGCTACCCTCAAGATCAGCATCTGCCTGTTCCCAGTAGCGACTGTCTGTCCAGAGCCCTGCAAAACTGCGTGTGACCACCAAAGAGCCTGCCGAGCCTTCGAACCCTGACAACCACGCCCGGGCGGCCCAATGATCGGGCAAATACTCGGACAAATGAGGGTCAGCAGACAAGACAACACAGGCCTGAACAGCATGAATGTCCATGACCTGGCGAAGCGCTTCAATGCGCGCAGCATAAGGGGAATCAACCACGATGCAATACCAGAAGTGAGGGCGGCAGAAAAAGGTCAGGCAAACGCTGACACATCAAGACGCGCACCGGTTTTGGCCTTGATTTCTTCGACTGAAACACCCGGCGCCACCTCGGTGAGTTTCAGACCTTGGTCAGTCACTTCCATAACCCCAAGATCGGTGATGATCAGGTTCACCACACCGACCCCGGTCAAGGGCAGCGTGCACTCGGGCAACAGCTTGAGATCTTCAGAGCCATCTTTCTTGCGGGCCACATGCTCCATCAGGACGACCACACGGCTGACGCCCGCCACCAGATCCATCGCTCCGCCCATCCCTTTAATCATCTTGCCGGGAATCATCCAGTTGGCCAGGTCACCGCGTTCGGACACTTGCATGGCACCCAGAATGGCCAGGTTGATCTTGCCACCACGGATCATGGCAAAGGATTCTGACGACGAAAAAATCGAGGAACCTGGCAAGGTCGTCACTGTTTGCTTACCCGCATTGATCATGTCGGCATCGACCTGATCATCTGTCGGGAAAGGGCCAATACCCAGCAGGCCATTTTCTGACTGCAGCCAGACCTCGACATCGGGCGGCACATAGTTGGCCACCAACGTCGGCAAGCC
>CAYTSJ010000343.1:0-2875 GCA_964440385.1 uncultured Pusillimonas sp.
AATTGGATTCAACGTGTAACTACGACCATCGCCGTCACCTGAGCAATCACCCGTGGGAATCGTTGAATTCAAGGTGATGGTTGAAAAGCCCTGAGCCCCCTCGACCGCGATCCGTTCCCGGGTGGCAGCAAGGTCAAAATACCATCCTCTTTTTTGCCCTGTTTTACGCCCCAGCGTGTAACCGCCGTCCGGCGGGGCGATCGCCACAGATTCGCCTACGGTTACGCTATTGCGTGCCAGCGCATTGCGCGTCAATTCAAAATCATTGCTGGCTGTACCGTTGTCATCCCAGATGCCATAAATGGATTGAACTCCTGTGGTGCTGGTATCACTGCTTTCCACGAATTTGCCTGTCCCCACTACCACCATGTGGGCGCCCTGCCCAGTGTTCGCAACCAATGGCGGCGTCGTGATGGGCTGGCGTGCCCCTGTTGGCCCCGTTGCTTTAAACAAGGGTTTAGTACCGCCTCTGAGTACCTTTCCTTCGCTGATATTCTGGGTGCTGAGTCCTTCGCTCAGGTCGAGCTTCCAAAGCTGACCTTGCAGATCGCCGGCATACACGGCTTTAACTTCTCCTTGGCTCCCGAGCACAAAGCCGGGGTTGGACATCCCATTGGCCGTTGTTGTGTCGATAGCAGGCAACGTCACCTTGAAGTAATTGGTTCCCTCGGCCCAGGCGCTGCCAGCCGCCTTATTGAGGTTGAGAAAGAAGATGGCCTGCGAGCCATTACTTTGGTAGCGACCCACACCATCGTTCACGTAGTTGTTGTAGCCGCTACCGACCACGACAAACCATTGATAGCTGGGGGTTCCGCCAGTGGTGCTGGCAGGGATCTTGATCTTAACCAGATGAGGAGGCGTCAAGATATTTCCCATCATGGGATCATCTTGATCGGTGAATTCAAACATCACCTTGCCTTGCCCTTCAGAGCCGTCTTCAAAGTTGTCTGGTTTGGTCACGTCCAGGACAAAAATGCCTTGAGCACCACCACCCATCCCGCTTGCAAGAATCGTTCGCCAGTTTGATCCAATTTTTGCTTCACCAATTTTTGGCACGCCATCCACGTAGGGAGTGTGCTGATAGTTTGGATTTGTCAGCCGATTCAGGTTTGCGCTCACTGCGAGGGGTACGTAAGCAAACAACTCCTTTCCATCGCTGGCCCTTATGGCGTGCAGCATGCCATCATTGGCACCCACGTAAATAACGCCCGTTCGCGAGTTAACTGATTGCACAAAAGTCGGGTAATCGTTTTCCCCGGCAATGGTTTTGTCTGCTTCCTTTTTGAAAACTGGGCCAGAATTGATGATGTCGCCCATCACGCTCGCACGACGCCTGAAGCCATTTGTTGCTGCATTTTCTTGGGTACGAACTCCCCGCAAATAATTGACACGCTCTTCGCCCAAGTTGTCGGTGGAGTTGTCCGTGGGGTTCTTGTTCAGAGCACTTTTCATGACTGAATCGAACTGGTTCAGGTTGGCCGACGTGAAGGCGATCCCCGGATTGCCAACGGCATCGCGCCTGTAAGTGAAAATTCTCCGCTCTGCGGGTTTCAGGTAGGGGTCCGCAGAGGTGTCATTCGCTGTGAGAAGGGATCCTGCCGTCAAAATTTGCCCCGCATCCCACGCAATGGTCGATATCGACTCGATATCGTTTGTTTCGGTATTGAGTTGAAGGCCGGATCTGATCACTGTTCCAGACCAATCGCCCGAATTGAAGCTGGGCGAATAAAAATCACCATCCGGAGAACGTGCCGTAAAACGCTGAGAACTCACTGCCGATGCAGAAATGGTGCCGCTTTGCGAACTGACAGCACCAAAGAACTTGCGAATGCCTGCAATCAAGCGCTGCGCCTGGCTGGCAAGAACGTAGCCGTCAGGAATGGTGGCTGCAGCGGGGTCTTCCCATTCCCTGTTGCTCACAGAACCACCGGATGTCTTGAAAGGGTTTCCGTCTTCGTTGGCATCATTGAACCAGCCGTATTTTCCAGCAAGGAAAAAGGAGCTGTTGCGTGGTTTGATACCGCGGGTATTACTGTCAATGGAGCCATTACCACCTTCGTCCACGTCAATGGTGAACGTTTTGACGCGAATGTCTTTCATGCTTTGAGCATATCCATCCACGGTGTTGGTGTCTTTGCGGATGGGCTGGGTATTGGCCCAATAGGCTGCGCCAGCCCAGTAGTAGGCACTGGAACTCGCTCCCGTTGCTTTGGTATCCAGGGTGGTGTTGCCGGCCACCACGTTGGGATTGCCCAAGGTTTTTTGGGGCCTGTCCAAGGCGTCGGTGTAGCTGACTTCGGTGCCAGTTTCAAACCCGGTCAGCAGCTTGGTCCAGTCCACCGCGTTGAAACTATCAGTCGAGCCAGGAATCGTCACCGCTGCCCTGGCGGGGTCGGTGGCAGTTTCATTCACGCCATTGGGTGATTTGTGCCCGGGTAATTGCTTGTCATAGTGCGTGTTGACATCCCCAATGGTCAGAATGAAATTGCGCCGTTGGCAGGCGTTTTGAATCGGGTCAGTCCACGACGTGTAAATGGGAAAATTGTCATATCCTGCAGTCGAGATGGTGTTGACAGCGCTGCTGGTAGGTTGAAGCCCCTGAAAGTAGCGCAGAGCTTCATAATAAAGCTCCCCCACCGGATCATTGCTTTTGTATCTGCCGGTGTTGCCGAACTTGTTGAGGTAGTTGACCACACCACTGATGCCATAGCTTGAATCGCCGAGAGGGTTGGTGGTGAAAACGCCGGTGTTTGCATCCCACTCGGCCTCCGCATTGGACTGAATGACGCCGCTGGTGTCACGGTATTTATTGCCAAGAAATTTCATCGGTGCGCGCAGCACGCCGCCATAACGGCCATTGCCATCTTCCATGACG
>CAYTSJ010000344.1:0-2870 GCA_964440385.1 uncultured Pusillimonas sp.
CGGTGGCCAAACCGTTGTAACAGATAATACCCAGATCGAAATGCGATCTGAGGGTGGCTCGTTGCAGCGCATAAAAACCAGTGCCAAACTGACCGATGTGATTAATGCTTTGAATGCTCTCGGGGCAAAACCGCAAGATCTGCTGTCCATTTTGCAGACCCTCAAAAGTGCCGGTGCCCTTAGGGCCGACCTGGAAATCATTTGATTTAAAGGTTTTATGTCATGAATGCGCCTTATTTTTTGTCACGACCTGCCGACACTACGCCATCGTCGATGGATTTTTCCCATCTTGATCGTTTGCGTCGGGATGTGCAGGGTGAGGGTGCGCAAGACCCCGAGGCGCTGCGTAAGGTTGCCCAGCAATTTGAAACGCTGATGCTGCAGCAGATGCTCAAGCAAGCACGCCAGTCGTCACCGGGTCTCGAAGGTATTTTTGACAGCCAGCAAACCCGCATTGCGCAAAGTCTTTCTGACGAGCAAGTGGCCCAATCGCTGGGGCAGGCCGGTGGCATTGGCTTGGCCCAGGCTTTGCTGGACCAGTTGCGCGGTAATTTTAATGTGGCGACCGACCCCAGACTGGCGTCCAATCGTGGGCTTTCCGGTTTGACAGATGTCGCAACGGCTTCAGGTGCGAACACGAACAAGCAGTTTGAGTCGATTTCTGACTTGCTGGAATTGTTGGGTAAAACCAAACCGGTCAAGCAGGTGCGCTCAACCTCTGAAGCCTTATATACCGCCATTAAAGGCGCGCCTGCGCATATTGAAGACTTTGTGGCCCAGATGGGCGATGCGGCTAAAAAAGCAGCTGAAAAAAGCGGTATTCCTGCCAAACTTATCTTAAGTCAAGCCGCACTCGAGTCCGGTTGGGGGCGTCGTGAAATCAAGGCCGAAGATGGCACCAACAGCTATAACCTGTTTGGTATCAAGGCTACGCCGTCCTGGAAAGGCAAAGTGGTTGAAGTGATGACCACCGAATACGTGAATGGCGAGCCCAAGAAAATGATGCAGCCGTTCCGGGCTTATAACTCGTATGCAGAATCGTTTGCCGATTATGCCCGCCTGATCAGCCAAACCGAGCGCTACAGTGAAGTCATGACCGCCCCCAGCGCCGAAGTGGCTGCCGAGCGTATTCAAAACGCAGGGTATGCCACTGACCCGGCTTATGCCGAAAAACTCATTTCCATCATGGGTTATTTTGATGACCGCACGGGTGCAACGCGGGTCGTATCGCCAAGGGCAGTCGCAACCCTGGCTCAACGCTAGTCTAAATTCTTGCGCTTTTCTGCCGTTATAACGGTATCTTTTACAGCGCTTGCTGTATATCACCTTGTTTTATTGGTGGAACTCTTATGAACTTAGCGAACCTTGGTGTTGCTGCCCTCAATGTGGCTCAAAACCGTATGCAAACGGCCGGTCACAATATTTCTAACGCTTACACAGATGGCTATAACCGGCAGTCTGTGAAAGTGTCGACAACGGGTGCCCAGAATACCGGGCGCGGTTTCATTGGTACCGGTGTGCGCTCTGATTCAATCGAGCGGTCTTACGATAATTTCTTGTATCGCCAGGTTGTCAATTCGCAAAGCAAACAGGCTGAATTGGCCTCTTTTGGCACCGAAATTACACAAATCAATAATTTGTTTGCAGACCGTACGTCGGGTGTTTCACCGGCGCTGCAAAAATTCTTCAATGGTATTCAGGCGGTTGCCTCGTCACCTGCCGACCCGGCTGCCCGTAAAGAGCTTTTAGGTCGTGCTTCAAGCCTGGTGGGTCAGTTAAATGATACTAACGCTTACCTCGAAGAGCAGCGTGGCAATATCAATACCCAGATCAGTACGGTGGTACGTCAGGTGAACAGTTACGTGGAGCGGATTCACGACTTCAATAACCAGATCGTGCGTGCCAAGGCATCAGGTTCTGGTGCTGCCCCTAACGACCTTCTTGACCAGCGCGATCAGGCTGTTGCTGAACTCAATGAGCTTGTGGGTGTTAGGGTCATCGAGCAAGGTGACCGTTTTGGTCTGTCGTTTGGTGCGGGTCAGGTACTGCTCAGTGGTGACACCGCTTACCCGTTGGTGGCCAAGCCTTCTGATTCAGACCCCACCCGAACTGTGGTGGCTTACACCATGCCAGCAGGGAATAACACCACAGTCACGGTTGACATTGCCGATAAATACGTCTCAGGGGGCAAGTTGGGCGGGTTGCTGTCTTATCGCTCCGAGTCGCTGGATGCCGTTCAAAATGACTTGGGTCGAATTGCGGTTGGGCTGGCTTCTGCGCTGAACAAAGCCCAGGTTAATGGCTTCGACCAAAATGGCAACCCGGGTCAGCCGATTTTCTCAATGGATCAGCCCCGGGCGCTTGAGTCTTCAAGAAACAAAGGCGACGGTAGTATTTCTGTTCAGTTTGATTTTGATTCAGACCCTGCTAACACTGACCCCAGTGCAGGTGCCAATAAACTGACCGGTAAAGATTATCAGGTATCGTTCGATGGTACCAACTATTCTGTCGTTCGCATGCCCGAAGAAGCCATTGTGTTCAAGGGTAATCAAGCGGCATTCACTGCAGGGCCCATTGACGGTCTGAAGTTCTCGGTCGGGGCAACCGGAACCGCTCAAGCGGGCGACACATGGTCTGTTTCGCCCACACGTTATTCAGCCTCTGATATTGGCTTGGCTTTGACTGACCCCGCCAAGTTTGCCGCTGCGGGTACCAGCGCCGGTGACGCCGATAACACTAATGCACTAAAAATGGCCAAGCTGCAAACAGCCAAAGTGCTGGGCAATGGCACGATGAGCCTGAACGAAGCCTACTCCCAGGTGGTGAATAACATCGGCGTTCAGACCCAGGCTAACCAGACGGCAAAAACC
>CAYTSJ010000345.1:0-2865 GCA_964440385.1 uncultured Pusillimonas sp.
CTGCCACATCGAGCATGGCCAGCCCGTCTGCCGCTGCAAACGCCTTCACGGCATTGAGTATGCCGTGACCATAGGCGTTTGCCTTGACAACCGCCCAGACCCTTGGGCGAACACGATTTTTTTCAATACTGATACGCTCTAGCTCGTTGCGAACAACAGCCAGGTTATGCGTTAAAAACGGCAACGAAATTGTTGCCGAAATCGGACGTGGCATGACTTCTCCCTAATAGCTGAAGTCTAATCCAACTCGCTGACCTGCGCTTGGCACCCTGTAAAAATTCAAAACAAAGTCATGGCTGTTGATCACTACGAAAACTTCCCTGTTGCATCGCTCTTGATACCGCGTCGCCTTAGACGGGCCGTGGTTGATATTTACCGATTTGCCCGTAGCGCCGACGATATCGCCGACGAGGGCGAGGCCACGCCGGAAATGCGCCTGGCAAGCCTGGAGGCCTACCGGGCCGCACTGGACCTGGTCGCCGGCACACAGACGACAGCGTTGGAGGCTGAACTAAATACATTAGATCCTGCACTGCCGGCCGTCTTTATACCCCTGCAAGAAAGCATGGTTCGCCACCAACTGCCATTGCAGCCTTTTTACGATTTGCTGTCTGCATTTTCACAAGACGTTACAACGACTCGCTACGCCGATGACGCAGCGTTATTCGACTATTGCCGGCGCTCGGCAAACCCGGTCGGTCATCTGATGCTCCACTTGTATGGCGCGGCAACCCCGCGCAATCTGGAAGATGCCGATGCTATTTGTACAGGCTTGCAACTGACCAACTTCTGGCAAGATGTTGCCATCGACTGGGCAAAAGACAGGGTTTACATCCCGCAGGCACGTCTGGATCAGTTCAGGGTCAGCGAACAGCACATCGCCCGTCAAGATATTGATGATCGCTGGAAAGCACTGATGCAACATCAGGTTGAACAAGCCCGGAAACTTCTGCGGCAAGGTTACAACCTGCCCTCTCGTCTGCCTTTGCGTCTTGGCCTTGAGTTGCGGATGGTGATTCAGGGGGGGTTACGTATTCTTGAACGGCTGGACGAATTAAACTACGACATGTTCAACCATAGACCCACCCTGAAATACCGCGACTGGATTGTCGTTCTGGGGCGGTCTTTGATGCGCAACGCTGCGCCACAACCTGATAACAACGCATGAGCCCCGACGATTATTGCCAGAACAAGGCCACAAAAAGTGGCTCAAGTTTCTACTACGCGTTTCTTTTCTTGCCACCCGAGCGTCGGCGAGCGATTACGGCACTGTATGCTTTCTGTCGCGAAGTCGACGATGTCGTTGACGAATGTCATGATCCGTCGGTCGCAGGAAAAACGCTGGCCTGGTGGCATCAACAAGTTGATCTGTTGTTTTCCGGTCAAGCAGAACATCCGGTCATGAAGGCCCTTTTGCCTCATCTCGAGTCTTGCCGCATCACCGCCACACGGTTGCACGCCGTCATTGAAGGCATGGAAATGGATCTGACACAAAGCCGGTACCTCGATTGGCCTGGCCTGGAAAAGTATTGCTGGCACGCCGCAGGCGTGGTTGGAGAATTATCTGCAGGGGTTTTTGGTTACCAGGACGAGCGCACCCTGCAATACGCGGTCAAATTGGGGCTGGCGTTTCAACTCACCAACATTATTCGTGATGTAGGTGACGACGCCCGCCGTGGTCGCATTTACCTGCCTGTGAACGAACTTCAACAATTTGACGTCAAGGCTTCAGAAATTCTGAATAGTCAATATTCTGACCGTTTTGTCGCGCTGATGCAGTTTCAAACCGAACGCGCAAAACAGTACTATCGCGAAGCCCTGGCCGCCTTGCCCGAGGTTGATCGTCGCAATCAGCGATCTGGTCTGGCCATGGCAGCCATTTACCATGCGCTCTTGCTGGAAATTGAACACGATAAGTGGCAAGTGCTTGATCAACGTATTTCATTAACGCCAATTCGAAAATTCTGGCTGGCCTGGAAGACCTGGGTGACGGGCGGTAAACGACTGGGCAAACAGTTCGCCCGATGAACGTCGGTATTATCGGTGGCGGCTGGGCAGGTCTGGCCGCTGCTGTCGCCCTGCATGATGCAGGCTGCCAGGTTCACGTTTACGAAGCCGCTGAACAGCCAGGTGGCCGAGCCCGCGGCGTATCCAGACCCGGCTTTCCAGTAACCATTGATAACGGCCAGCACATCTTGCTGGGCGCTTACACCGAAACGCTGAAACTGATGGTACGGCTGGGGCAGGACCCGGGCAAACGTTTCCTGCGTATGCCGCTCAAGCTGAAATCAGCTGACGGGCAGTTTGAACTACGCTGTCGCAACCTGCCCTCACCACTTCATGCTGCTGCCGGAGTTTTGCTGGCAAAAGGCTGGCCTATGTGTGAAAAAGTCAGCCTGAGTCTGGCCATGCTGCGTCTGAAGCGCAACGGCTGGAAAGTAGTGCCTGATCAAACGGTCACGCAGTGGCTTCAAGCCAACCAGCAATCAAGTAAAGTCATACGCCAATTCTGGGAACCTTTATGCCTGGCAGCGTTAAATACGCCTATCGAGGAAGCCAGTGCCGACATGCTCGCACGTGTTCTGGGCGACAGCCTTGACGCCGGAAAGCAGTCCAGTGATGCACTGATTCCGACCACTGATCTTTCAGATTTGTGGGCTGCTCACCTTCCATCAGGCATAAAAATACATCACGGGTCTGTCATTCGTCGGATCACTCCCTCTGCACAAGGCTATTGTCTGGATGACCAGGCAAAATATGATGCCCTGGTTATTGCGACCTCGTCGGCTTCAGCGCAACGTCTTCTGGCCACGCTGCCCGCGCTGACTGAAGCTCTTCCTTTACTCAACGACTTGCAGGCGTTTT
>CAYTSJ010000346.1:0-2862 GCA_964440385.1 uncultured Pusillimonas sp.
TTTACCCTGATTCAGGCGGGGAAATGTATTGTTTTTGATGTGCGTCACGATTTGTCCGATCATCAGGCCGGGTTTCGGGCCTGGTCGTCTGCTCATATTCCTGGCGCTGTTTTTCTCGATCACGAGCGTGACCTTTGTGCGCCCAAGACGGGTAAAAACGGGCGTCATCCCCTGCCTGCGTTAGCAGATTTTGCAGCCCTGATGCGTTTTCATGGCGTTACTCCGGGCGTGCATGTGGTGATATATGACGCAAGCCATGGTGCTTTTGCAGCGCATCTGTGGTGGATGTTGCGCTGGATGGGGCACGAAAATGTCAGCCTTCTGGATGGTGGGTGGGCTGCCTGGCAGCTGGCTGGCTTGCCTGTAGCGTCAGGCGCAGGGCAGCAGGGTAGTGCAGGCGTTTCGCGGTCTGGTGTTGTGTCGCAGGGCGTGGCCAATTCCCTGTCAGCTACTGACATTTCTCCTGCAATGTCCACAGTGGATGCCGCTCGGATTTTGCAAAATATGACCCAGCCTGAGTTTGTCGTGATTGATGCCCGTGCCGAAAATCGTTTCCGGGGTGAAACGGAACCCATGGATCCGGTGGCCGGCCATATTCCAGGGGCTTTAAATCGTCCGAATACGCTCAATTGTCAGGCCGATGGTCGATTTTTACCCGCTGATCAATTACGTGCTGCTTTTGAGGGTTTGCTCGCTGGACGTGCGCCAACTGCGGTGGTGCACCAGTGTGGCTCTGGAATTACTGCCTGTCATAACCTGTTTGCGATGGAGCTGGCGGGGATGTCAGGTTCAGCGTTGTACCCGGGTTCCTGGAGCGAGTGGTGCACTGACCCTTCGCGCCCGGTTGCAACCGGAGCCTGAAGATAGGTCTTTTGAGGTCAGTTTTTTCATGTGACGAACAGGCAATTCCTGGTGAGATGGCTTGCCAGAGTACGTCAAGAATGATGCGTGTTCGCAAAGCAAAATCGCCCCGTGAAGGGGCGATTTTGCTTTCAGTGGCAACCGCTTGGTCCTGCAATAAAGCAGCAGGCTTGAAGCTGTCAGGGCGTTTGACCCATCAGGCGCTGGTACCAGGCATGAAAGTGCATCATGCCGTCTTCCATGGGTGACTGGTAAGGTCCAGCTTCGCTGGTGCCTCGCAGCATCAGTGCTTTTCGACCCGCATCCATGCGTTCGGCGATTTCGTCGTCTTCAATGGCGGTTTCCATGTAGGCGGCACGTTGCGCCACGACGAAGTCGCGTTCGAAGGCCGCTATTTCTTCCGGGTAATAGAACTCGACGATATTGACCGTTTTTTGCGGGCTGACCGGATGTAGCGTTGACAGTACCAATACATGGGGGTAGAGCTCGATCATGTGAGTCGGGAAATACGTGACCCATACGGCGCCAAAGTCGGGGCTTTCACCCTGACGGAATTGCAACAACTGGTCGTGCCAGCGTTTGTAGGTTTCCGAACCCGGGTGGGCGAGTGCATGATGAACACCGACGCGCTGCAGGCTATACCAGTCGGCGAACTCCCAGGTCAGGTCGTCGCACGTGACAAACTTGCCTAAGCCGGGGTGAAATGGGCCGACATGATAGTCTTCGAGGTAAACCTCGATAAAGGTTTTCCAGTTGTAATTGCACTCATGGACTTCGACATGATCGAGTACATAGTCTTCAAAATTGAATTCGGGTCTGCTGAACAGCGGGGCCATATCGGCAGCCGGGTCGCGCGGCCCTTCGAACAACAGCCCATGGCAATTTTTTAGCGTGAACTTTTGAAGGTTCATGCAGGGTGTTTTCGGAAACTGCGGTGCGCCAAGTAATTCGCCGTTTTTGCTGTAAGTCCAACGATGAATGGGGCACACGATGTTGCCCCCGGTGTCGCGCAAATTTCCGCGGTGAGGCAGGCTGCCCTGACTGTTGACTGAGTCAAAACCTAACATAATGGCTTGTCGATGGCGACAAACGTTGGACATCAGTTCCACGCTGTTGGGATTGCGCACCAGCGCACGCCCGGCGTGTTCATGAGCCAGGGTATACCAGTCACCTGTTTCAGGTACCAGTTTTTCGTGCCCGACATAAAGGGCTGAGTTCTTGAAAATTAGGGCTTTTTCGCGAGCGAGAATGGCGTCGTCGAAGTAGCTTTCGACAGGTAGCTGCGATTGTGCCAGCGCAAATTGCGCTTCCCGACCAATGTCGGTCATGATTTGTCCCCCGCGTGGTTACTTACCAGCATGATTATGGTTGGGCTGGTGCGAAGAAAAAAACGGATTGGCCGATGAAATGTAAACAAGTATTGTACCCGAAACTTTTGCTTTAAAAACAAGCCTTACGAAGGGTTTACCATGGTGTGACCCGGCATCTCGTACAATCGCGATAATTGAAATTCAGGAATTTGTAATGGCTGACCAAATCGTCAACCCGGCTCAACAGTTACCGGCTTATGCTGCCGATCCGCTCCCGCAAGATTTTGAAACTGCCTTGTCGCAGCTGGAAAAGCTGGTTTCGCAAATGGAAAGTGGTGATTTACCCCTAGAGCAGTCTTTGGCAGCGTACGAGCGTGGTGTGGAGTTATCCAGGGTTTGCCAACGTTTGCTTGATGCCGCTGACGAACAGGTCAAGGTCTTGCAGGGTAATCTTCTCAAGCCCTTTGATGACGTCGGTAAAGAAGAAGGGGTTTGAACATGCCGACTTCGCATCCGCCTTTTATTGATTGGTTGAAAGTCACTGCGGCGCATGTCGAAACAGTGCTTGACGAGTTTCTGCCTGATGCAGAGCTCGAGCCTGTGCAGTTGCACCAGGCGATGCGCTACTCCGTGCTCGGTGGTGGCAAGCGTGTCAGGGCTGCCTTGGTTTACGCTGCCGGCGAGGCTTCCC
>CAYTSJ010000347.1:0-2850 GCA_964440385.1 uncultured Pusillimonas sp.
TTGTCATGGACGAGTATCGTGTGCTTAATACCGACGGGTTGCGTTACGAAGACGAATTCGTCAAACATAAAATTCTTGATGCCATCGGTGATCTTTATCTGATCGGCAAGCCTTTGGTAGCACGTTACGTCGCCTGTAAGTCAGGTCATGGTTTGAATAACCAGTTGGCACGTGCTTTGTTGGCCGATGAATCGGCCTGGGAAATCGTAACCTACGATTCAATCGCGACCGCCCCGAAGGCTTTCGTGCAAGAGTGGAAGCTGGCCTGAGTCACTTCAGGTACACTAATTATCTCCACTAACGCCACCTTTGGGTGGCGTATTCAGTTGTGCGTCTATTTTTTATGGCGGCTAATCAGCCGTGCAAGGGCGTCAGCCAGTGGCCCTGGCCGAATGTTTTCATACAGGTTTTCAAACGCTGCAACCGCATTGTCATCTAGCGGATTGATATCTTTGGGCCTGGTAGCCGGTGTGGCATTTGAAGCCAGTCCGGCTTGAACCTTGATGCTTATTTCGTTAAGGTTCCACCCTGTATCGCAAAGTGTTTGAACGATTCTGGGGGCAATTTGTCGAAGCTTCGAGGCATGTGCCGCACTAGGCACGGCCAGTGTTAATTGCCCGCCTTCTACACGCGCTACCCGGCAACTACTCGCCAGTGCGGGTGGAAGTGCTTTTTTTGCGGCGTTTTCAAGTTGTAGCAGCCATTGCGCTGTTGCCAGCACATTACCCCCATGCGGGTCGTTGGTTAACCAGTCGATAGCGGTTGGGCTGACGTTACGCCCTGAAAAGGCTTTTGTGCGGCGTGACGTATCAGACATAAGCAGTAGAAAGTAAGGAATTCAACCATGAAACAAAGCAGCAATATGCCGGATGCCCCGGCTTATCATTCTATTCCCAAAGGCAAAAGACCATGGTTTATGACGCTTGCAGTGGCTGCGCTTGTGCTGGGCTCTGGTGCTGCAGGTGCCGGTCTTCATGCTTACCTGACGCGGCCTGCCTCCTTGATGGCCCTTGACGCCTCTTCCCTTGATCATGACAGGGCGGTTCAAGATTCAGGTTTGCTGCGGGCGAATCTTAATCAGTTGGCCGCCAAGATGGGCGAATTGCAGGCCCGG
Organism: uncultured Pusillimonas sp.; assembly: GCA_964440385.1. GTDB lineage: Bacteria > Pseudomonadota > Gammaproteobacteria > Burkholderiales > Burkholderiaceae_B > Neopusillimonas. The sequence continues at coordinate 1,115 of CAYTSJ010000347.1, forward strand.
GTTATTGAGCTTGATACGGTGGGTAAAAGGGTTGCCCAAGCGGCTGGCGTCATTACTTCACCGTTACAAGAAAGTGGTGATGCCGATGATGTCACTGTAGTCTTTGATGAGCCTGCCGGGTTTGCATTGCCTTATGACTCGGCTGAGACGTTGGGGCGTGAACTTGATTTGCTCGAACAGCGTTTGGCTAGCCAGCGCAATCATTTTGCCACCCTTGATCTGGTCATGACGCAAAAAGCCGGGCTGGCCGCCAGTTTGCCGTCGTTTGCGCCGGTCAATTATCCTTACCTGAGTTCTTCCTTTGGCTGGCGACGCCACCCTATCTCGGGTCGACGCGCGATGCATGAAGGTCTCGATTTTTCAGCGCCCAAGGGCTCACCCATTTATGCAGCCTCGGGCGGGGTGGTTAGCTTGGCAGAGTATGTGGCTGAGTATGGCAACACGATTGAAATCGAGCATGGCAACGGCCTCATGACGCGTTATGCTCACGCAGCAAGTATTGATGTCAAGGTTGGTGATTTGGTCGAAAAAGGGCAGATGATTGGCAAAGTGGGCTCTACCGGCCGTTCGACCGGGCCCCATCTGCATTTCGAGGTGCGTATGGCCGGGAATCCGCTGGATCCACGCTTGTTTCTGGGTAAGCCTGAAGTGGCAAGAACCCTTGTGGCCCGTGCTCAGAACGAAGAGCATAACGCGAGTGCTCAGGTGCGTTAAACTGTGTTGTTATTTTGCGGCGCTGCCGCCAACTTAGACTAAGAACTATGGTTTCTCTGCTTAAAAAGCTTTTAGGTACCCGTAACGACCGGATCCTCAAACAGTATCGCAAGCTGGTTGCAAAAATCAATGCGCTTGAGCCCTCTGTCGAGGCCTTGTCCGATGAGCAGTTGCAGTCAAAAACTCCCTGGTTCAAAGCGCAGTTGGCGCAAGGCAAATCCCTAAACGATTTGTTGCCTGAGGCTTTTGCCGTTGTCCGTGAGGCGAGCAAGCGTGTATTTGGTATGCGGCATTTCGATGTGCAGTTGCTGGGCGCTATTGCCTTGCATAACGGCAAAATTGCCGAAATGCGTACCGGCGAGGGTAAAACCCTGATGGCCACGCTTGCGGTTTACCTTAATGCCCTTGCCGGCAAAGGGGTTCATGTTGTTACAGTCAACGATTATCTGGCGCGCCGTGACGCCGAATGGATGGGGCGCCTCTATAACTTTCTGGGCTTGTCGGTGGGTGTCGTCGTTCCTCAGCAAGATAATGCCGAGAAAATTGCAGCCTATGCGGCCGACATCACCTACGGTACCAATAACGAGTATGGCTTTGATTACCTGCGCGACAATATGGAATACCGCGCAGAAGATCGTCGTCAGCGGGGTCTGAATTTCGCCATTGTCGACGAAGTCGATTCAATTCTTATCGACGAGGCGCGTACCCCCCTGATTATTTCGGGCCAGGCAGAAGATCACACTGATCTTTACATTCGCATGAATGCGGTCCCACCCATGCTGACACGCATGGCCACCGAGCCGCGACCTCACGAGCCCGAGCCTGAGGGCGATTTCTGGGTTGATGAAAAAGGTCAGCAAGTTCATTTGTCAGAAGCCGGTATGCAGCATGCCGAAGAGATCTTGTCGCGCATTGGTTTGTTGCCTGAAGGCGAATCCTTATACGATCCGCGGCATATCAGCCTGATCCATCTAATGCTGGTGTCTCTGCGTGCGCACAATCTGTTCTTCAACGACCAGGAT
>CAYTSJ010000348.1:0-2837 GCA_964440385.1 uncultured Pusillimonas sp.
CCGGGCTCGAAGCCCGCCACAGAGGCCACATTCAAAACCCGTCCGGATCCCCGTGACACCATCACTGGAAGAAAGAGACGGGTGAGTCTCACCAGCGCTGAGATGTTCACGTTGATGATCTCTTCCTCAGATTCAAGAGGGATTTCCCAGAACTTGCCTCGAAAACCCAATCCAGCGTCGTTGACCAGGATGTCGATTCTGCGGCCCGCGCCTTCGGTCGCATCAAAAATCTGCTGTGGAGTCAGTGGATCGCGAAGATCTCGTGCGATCACATCGACAACTACACCGTGGGTGGATCGCAACTCCTGGGCAATCGTGATCAACTCCGATTCGACTCGGGCCGTCAGAACAAGGGGATGGCCGTGACGGGCAAATTGACGTGCCAGTTCCAGACCGATACCGCTGGAAGCGCCTGTGACAAGAACGTTCTCTTTCATCCAGAACAATCGCTGATGTAAAGGGATGGCACCAGTCGGTTTATGGCCCAGTCCGATTTAGGAATTCTGTCACTGGCATTTTTCTCAGAGGCGGGTAGATTCCCAAGAACAGGAGAAGGCTCGTCTTTTTAATTATGGACACAAAACAGTTCACCGTGCTGCTGGTTGAGGACGATCTGAATGACATTTTCCTTGTCAAACGAGCCTTCAAAATGGCTCGCATCCAGAATCCTCTGCAGGTCGTAACCGACGGCCAGGACGCCATCAGTTACCTGCGTGGCGAAGGCAAATACGCGGATCGCGAAACCTATTGTTTGCCGAAACTTATGGTCATGGACATCAAGATGCCTCGCAAAGACGGCTTTGAGGTCCTGGAGTGGATCAAGCAGGACCACCTGCTCCGGCGTATCCCGGTTATCATCGTCTCCTCCTCTGACAATCCATCAGATATCAACCGCGCCTATGAATTGGGGGCCAATGCCTACATGGTAAAGCCGGTCAGTTTCCGGGCTGTGGAACACCTCTTCCAGTCGATTACGCAGTACTGGGGGTTGGAGTGTGCCAAACCCGAACTGGAACCGGCCTGATCTGGAACCTCTAACCAAAAATCGGGCCGACCGGATCGCCTCAGCCAGAAGGGCTGAAACTCGCCATCTCAGGGCAACGCCCTGGGAATCCATGAACAAACCTCTGGAAGGCCCTGAATAGCAAAGACATGACGCAGGTCTCCCCGCTTCAGCACCTTATTTGAACTTACCGCCAACGAACCAGGTCTGTTTCAACTTCTCAAGCGTTTCATCCAATCGTCCTGCTGTAGAGTGCAAAGAAGAGTTCACGGCAGAAATTGTCTCGCCTTGCGAGCGCAATCCTTCTTGAACGATTGGTAGGAGCGATTTCAGTTCATTAACGGATGCGGCGAGCACCGCCAGTTCGCGCTCGGTCGTCGCCTTGTGCGAGCCGAACGCGGACGCAAGCTCGTCCAGTCTCTTGCTTGTGGCAGCGAGTTCCAAGGATTGTGTTTGGGTGACACGGTTAAAGCTGTCAATTTGCTGGGTGAGATTCTGGACAAGGGCGTTTTGCTTGTTGAGGAAGTCGGTCAATTGGCGGTCAACGCCCTGCTGATGGTCAGTCAGGTTGTGTTTCATCTCGGCTCTGAACGCGGCCATCTCTTCTTGGGCCGATTGGCGCAACGTCGTTTGTTCTTTCTCCAGATATTTCTCGACGCGCTGCAATTCCGAATCCAGCAATTCCTCTGCGCCCGCGAGCTTCGTTCGCACTTCGGTTTGGAGTTCCTCTCGAAGCCTTGCGAGCAATCCGTCGAGACGGCTGGCTGTCTCTGCCACCGAGGACTTCGCTCTCGCGGCAACGTCGGCGTTGGCCTTCGTGCTAGCGTCGAGTCGTTTCAACAACTCAGCTTGCTCCGCCAGCGACGCTCTGTTTGTCGCCTTCAACCGTTCCTCGGCTTCACTCACCTTGCTACCGAGCGACTGAATGGCCGCATCGAGTTCCGACAGGAGCAGTTCCCGCGTTTCCTTAGACTCGGCCTGTGCTTTGTCCGCCTGCTGCTTGAGCGTTGCCCAGTCGCTTTGCAGTTGTTGGGACTGAAGCCGCACGGCTTCCGCCTTTTGAAGCGACTGCTCGCTTTTGTTCGAGACGTTCTGGATTTCGGTCAGAAGCCTTTCAGCGTCCGTTTTAACGCGAGCCAAGGTTTTGGCCGCAACGATTGCGCCGTCAACCCGCTCGTCGAATTCACGCAGTTTGTCGCGGACTCTGTCAACTGTAGCGATTTCAGGCATAGAAGATTTCCTCGAGTTTCCGTGCTTTTGTCTTTAGCGACTCAGTTTTGTCTGCGAGCGCTTCTTCGACGACCAAAAAGAATTCAAGACATTCTCGCATCAGTGCGATCTCCCCGTGCCGCTGATGCTCTGGCCTGGCCGCCTGTGCAACGAGAAATTTCCATCCGCCGACAGAATCGCAGGCTGTATCCGCTTCGTTCAACGCAGCAAGCAAGTCTGATTTCAATTTTGGCGGTGAGGTTTGGAAGATGTCCTCCACGTCGGCCAAGGGAGCAGGGCGCTGGTTTGCCGTCCGAAGCAATCGCTTCGCGTTGCCTTCCAGTTCTTCCGGCGGCGAGAATTCCCTCGTCAAAAAAAGTGCAGCTAAATTATTCGCGTTTCCCTCAAGCACCTTTCGAGCTTGGCGATATTTAGCAGATTGGTAATCGCGAAACTCGTCCACCAGTGACACGAGCTTCTGGCTGTCAAAACAATCCTCGCCCAATAGCTTTGAAAGTTCCGCTTCCTTGCGAATGTCGCTTGGTGGGTCTTTGGGCTGGCTGGTAATGTCCTGGCTGAAATCAAGCGTCTCGACGCAAACATCGCAGAGACCGCAACGGTACCC
>CAYTSJ010000349.1:0-2818 GCA_964440385.1 uncultured Pusillimonas sp.
TGCAAAAACATGAAGCGGCTTAGATACGCATCGGCATGACGACATACTTGAACTGCTCGTCGTCGGGCAAGGTAATCAGGGCCGAGGCGTTGGCATCCGGCTGAACCGACCAGCAGACCTCTTCGGTCTTGACGGTTGACAACACATCAAGCAAATAGCTGACATTGAAGCCCACATCAAGCGCTTCATGCGCGTAATCAATGTCGATCTCTTCTTGCGCTTCCTCTTGTTCGGCGTTGCTGGAAGAAATTTTCAAGAGATGGTCACCTAACTGAACGCGCACCCCTTTGAGTTTATCGGTGGTAAGAATCGCCGCACGCTGCAGGCTGCCCTGCAAGGCCTCGCGCTTGACCGAAAAGTGACGCGTGTACGTGGTAGGAATGACCCGGGTAAAGTCTGGGAACTTGCCTTCAACCAGTTTGGAAATGAGCTCAACGTCGCCAAAGCGGAAACGAATCTGACCCGAGGCCACATCAATTTGCACGGGGTCATCAAGGTCGCCCAGCAGTCGCTGCATTTCAAGCACGGTTTTACGCGGCACGATGACGTCGTGCTTCTGAACAATCCCTTCGGCGGCGGCGGCACAATGGGCCAGGCGGTGACCATCGGTAGCGACGGTACGCACCAGACCAGGCTCGAACACAAACAGCAAACCATTCAGGTAGTAACGAATGTCTTGTTGCGCCATGGCAAAGTGCACCATGTTGAACAAATGCTTGAGCGTTTTTTGCGGCAACGCAAAGGAAACATCCCACGTTTCAGGCTGCGACACCGTGGGGTAATCAGCGGCGGGCATGGTTTGCAAGGCAAAACGACTTTTACCCGACTGAATTGACAACTTGCCACTGGCCAAACCCAGTTTGACATCGTTGGCATCTGGCAACGCACGCAAGATATCCATCAGTTTACGTGCAGCAACCGTTGTCGATTCGGCCTGATCGCCCACACCAAAATCAGCGTGGGTCGTAATCTGGACTTCAAGATCAGTGGCCAAAAACGAGACCTGATTACCTTCTTTGCGCAGCAACACATTAGCCAGAATAGGCATGGTATTGCGACGTTCGACAATACCGGCCACGGTCGACAGGGGCTTGAGCAACGCATCGCGAGTCGTTTGTACGAGTTGCATGGTTATCCTTTCAAGGTTTGTTCTAATACGTGTAAGGCGTGGTTAAGCTCGGAATTTTTGGATCGTGCATCAGAGATCTTGCGAACCGCGTGCAAGACCGTCGTGTGGTCGCGCCCCCCAAACAAATCGCCAATTTCAGGCAAACTTTTCTGGGTAAGCTCTTTGGCCAGATACATGGCCACCTGACGCGGCATTGCAATATTAGCGGGCCTGCGTTTTGAATACATGTCGGCCACTTTGATTTTGTAGAAATCAGCCACCGTCTTCTGGATGTTTTCTACCGTAATCTGCCCGTTGGACACCGACAGCAAATCTTTAAGCGCGTCTTTACACACTTCGACGGTCAGGACTTCACGCCCATGAAAGCGTGCATACGCCAACACTTTGCGCAGTGCCCCTTCCAGTTCGCGCACGTTACTGCGTAAATGCTTGGCAATAAAGAACGCAACCTCTTCAGGCATGGTGACGTTTTCGGTTTCGGCCTTGCGCAACAAAATTGCCACGCGCATTTCAAGTTCGGGCGGCTCGATAGCCACCGTAAGGCCCGAGTCAAACCGGGAAATCAAACGGCTGTCAATGTTGGCCAGTTCTTTGGGGTAGGTATCAGAGGTGATGATAATTTGCTTGCGCTTGGCCACCATGGCCTCGAAGGCATAGAAGAATTCTTCCTGCGTACGGTTCTTGCCGGCAAAAAACTGGATATCGTCAATCAGCAGCAAATCAAGCGAATGGTAATACCGCTTGAATTCGTCAAACGCCTTGCGCTGGTAAGCCTTGACCACATCAGACACGTATTGGTCTGCATGCACGTAACGCACCCGTGCCGAGCTGTTTTCTTTCAGCAGGGCGTTGCCAATGGCATGTATCAGGTGGGTTTTCCCCAAACCTACACCGCCATATAAAAACAACGGGTTGTAAGACACGCCCGGGTTCTGGGCCACCTGAATCGCGGCGGCACGAGCCAGCTGGTTGGCTTTACCCGTAACGAAGTTTTCAAACGTCAGGTCGGTATTCAGGCTGGAACGATCGTAGGCAATATCGGCGGCGGCGTGCGCAGCAACGACCGCAGGCGTCAGACCTTGCGGCGATGCTGCGGCAGGCGAAGCCTGACGAGCCGCTGGCGCGGCTGGCACGGGCTGACTGGCTGCCGCTGCTGGTGCAACCGGCATAGTGACACCCTGCGCAGAAGACATCGCACCCGGCGCTTTTACACCGCTACCCGCCGTGGCCAGTTCAAAGGCCACCTGCACGGGCCTCTGAAACCAGTCAGAGGCCAGCGATTCAATTTGATTCGAAAAGTTCTTGCGCACCCAATCAAGCTTGAAGCGATTAGGCGCTGCCACACGCAAGACAGCATTGGCCTCGTCGTACGCGACCGGCACTAGCGGGCGTATCCAGGCACTGATCTGTTGCGGGGGAAGGTCTTGCTCAAGCCGTTGAAGACAGGATTGCCAAAAATCTTTCATGTGCACCACTTCTGTAAACCTCGATTCTACCCTGTTGGCGGCAAAGTTATCCACAAGGCAGGAAGCAACAGACCGTGCATAATGGTGCTAAGCGCTTGACTATTCATCGAAAACTTGTTGAAATAGCAGGCTTTCCCGGATTTTTTAACTCAGTCTATGCAGGTAGGCGCCTGAGGCTTTGTAAAAACGCATTGTAAAAGTGTGTTTTAAATTTAGTCTCATC
>CAYTSJ010000350.1:0-2817 GCA_964440385.1 uncultured Pusillimonas sp.
TCCTTTGGCAAGCCTGAAGGTCGTTTTGGCTACAAACCCGCCTATGAAGGTCGTAAAGAAGGTTACAAAGGCCGCGAACAGCGCGCTGGCGGTTTCAGCAGGCCCGCTGCCGCCGATGGTGCTCGCCCCGCGCGTGCCCGCCCTGCATTTGCAGGCAGCAAACCGGCCGCTGGCGCTGCCAAGCGCCCGGCAACCGGTCGCCAGGCGTTCTACTCATAACGTCGACGCTTTAACCGTTTCTTCCAAAGTCTGGGCCAGCAGCTGAGCTGCTGGCCCAGCTTGCATTGAGCGCCCGCCACCCAGCACAAGGTACAACGACGCCCGGCGATATTGACCTTTGGCCAGAGGCAAAGGCCGCAAGGTGTCGTCATCGAGCCAGGGGCGAACCATATGCAAAGGCAACCAGGCAAATCCCAGCCCGCCAGCAATCAGCTCTATAGAAGCCTGCAAGCTGCTGACGGTCCAGCGCTGTGCAGACCCCAACCACCCCTCGTCCCTCGGGTTTAATGTCCCGGAATCACGAACCACGATGTGACGGTGACGCTTAAGGTCATCTTCATCAATGATGCGACCCAAGGTATGCAACGGGTGCGCCTTATGAGCCACGGCCACAAAGTCAAGGTCAAGCAACAAACTACCCAGATAGCCTGCCGGTACATACGCCCCCACCATGACATCAGCCCGCTGCCCGACAATCGCCTCTTCGGCACCCGACAACACCACCTCGATGAGTTCCACACGTGTTTGTGCGGCTATCTGCTGAAACCGCTGCATGGCCTGCGCCAGCAGCACCTTTGGAAAAGCCTGATCAACAACCAGTCTGAGCTCGGGCTCCCACCCTTGGGCCAGGGACTTGGCCAGTTGCTCAAGATTAAGAGCATCGGCCAATAATTCATTGGCATGCGCCAACAAGGTGCGACCCGCTTCAGTCAACTGGGCTTTTCGCCCCTCTACCACCAGCAAAGGCAGCCCCATTTGCTCTTGCAGCTTCGACACCAGATAACTGATGGATGACTGGCTACGGTGCAACGCTTCAGCCGCCTGGGCATAACCGCCATAGTCAACCACCGCCTGAAACGCACGCCATTGCTCGAGTGTAGATTTAAGCATCGCCATACATATCTAAAAATTTGATATTAACAATCAAATAATACCGTTTTTTTATTTATTTTTTAGAAAATATAATTTGCTCATTGATTGATTCAAACACGCCATTCAACGGAGATTGCCATGATTGAAATCCGCAAAGCACAAGACCGGGGGCACGCCAACCATGGCTGGCTCAACAGTCATCACACGTTCTCGTTTGCCGAATACTACGATCCAGCCCATATGGGCTGGCGAGCACTGCGCGTGATCAATGATGACACTGTCGCCCCGAAAGGCGGGTTTGGTACTCTCGGCCACCGCGATATGGAAATCATTTCTTATGTACTGGACGGTGAGCTGGCCCATCAGGATTCCACGGGCTCTCGCGCCACGATACGCCCCGGCGATGTCCAGGTCATGAGTGCAGGGTCTGGCGTACGACACAGCGAATTCAACGGCTCGACGGAACACCCTGTTCACTTTCTGCAAATCTGGATCATGCCTAACCAGACCGGCACCCCACCGAATTACCAGGAGAAGTTTTTTTCTGAAGAGGAAAAACGGGGGCGTTTGCGCCTGGTCGTCTCTCCGGATGGGGAAAACGGCTCACTGACCATTTTGCAAGATGCCCGGCTGTACGCAGGTTTACTGGACGGTGAAGAACGCATTTCACACACCGTTAACCCAAGCCGTCATGGCTATATCCATGTAGCCCGCGGGACATTGCAAATGAACGGAAAAACGCTGAGCGAGGGGGATGGAGCCCGGATTTCAGAAGAAGCGGCACTCCATTTCACTCAAGGTCAGAACGCTGAATTTCTCTATTTCGATCTGCCTTGAACCCAAGCCCATTTTCTGGCTTGAAACCGTTAAATACCACTGACGGCTGACTCGCCACTTGAACTGCTACACCACTTAAACCTGAAGGAATTTCAACATGACTAAAGTGCTCGTCCTCTACTACTCTTCATACGGCCATATCGAAACCATGGCACAAGCCGTCGCTGAAGGCGCAAAAAGCGTCGCAGGGACTGAAGTTCACGTCAAACGCGTGCCTGAACTGGTTCCAGAAGATGTTGCCAAAGCGCACCACTTTAAAGTCGAGCAAAGTGCTCCGATCGCAAGCCCTAACGAACTGGCTGATTACGACGCTATCATTTTCGGTACGCCAACACGTTTCGGCATGATGGCCTCCCAGATGAAAAACTTTCTGGATCAAACCGGTGGCTTGTGGGCCCAGGGCAAGCTGATCGGAAAAATCGGCGGCGTATTCACGTCGACCGCCACACAGCACGGCGGCCAGGAAGGTACCCTGCTGTCTTTCCATACCGTCATGCTGCATCATGGCATGCTGATTGCCGGTCTGCCGTACTCGTTCCAAGGCCAGACTTCTAGCGAAGAAATCACCGGTGGCACACCTTATGGTGCATCCACCATTGCCAATGGCGACGGTAGCCGCCAACCCAGCGCGAATGAGCTTGAAGGCGCACGCTTCCAGGGTCGACACATCGCAGAAATTGCGGTTGCCCAGAAACTTGGCCGTGAAGCCATGGCCAAGGCCTGAAACCTTCGCATACCCTGCCCACCCTGATTGCGCGTAAAATCAGGGCACACTTTCAAATCGGAATTCGTTGATAACGGATTCCGATTTTTCTTGGACTGCGCGCTTTGAAACAACTGGCCCAAAAACCGCTATTGCTTTCGCTGATACTGGCCGTCATCCTTTGG
>CAYTSJ010000351.1:0-2815 GCA_964440385.1 uncultured Pusillimonas sp.
GGACGCGGTGCTGGAGTGGTACGAAATCGTGACATTGTGAGTCATGCGGATGTTGTTATCGCGTTTTGGGACGGCGTCAGCAAAGGTACGGCAAGCAGCATCAAGCTTGCGCAAAAAATGAATAAAACAGTCCACGTTGTGGATACGAACATTTCCCAATCCAAACTGGATGGCTAGCTCTAGGTTACAGTGTTCTCACCGTTTGGGGTGTTGCTTTAGCTGCAGGCCTGTTTTTAGCACAGATAGACTCAATTGCATGGAGATATTTTTGGCTCTATATTTGTATCTTATTTAACAGGAGGTACCTTATGGACACCATCTACGCCGACTATTCGGTCAGCATGTCCGAGTTCAAAAAGAACCCCGCTCAGGTCTTGCGCACGGCGGGTGAGAAGCCCGTGGCGGTGCTCAACCACAACCGCCCGGCGTTCTACATGGTCACCCCCAAGCTCTTCGAAGCGCTGGTCGAGGAGCTTTCTGATCGTGACCTGGCGGAACTGGCTCGTCAGCGCCTGGCGAACAAGGGCACAGCGGTCGAGGTGGACATTGACTGTCTCTGATGCTTCCCCGGCACCGGCGCGTTACCGTCTCAAGTTCTTGCCCGAGGCACTGACCGAGTGGAACGCGCTGGATGGCAGTGTCAAGGCAGTCTTTAAAAAGTTGCTGTTGAAACGCCTGGAGCAGCCACGGACGCCAGGCGCTGAACTGCGCGGTGACTTGCGCGATTGCTACAAGATCAAGCTGCTCAGGCAGGGCTACCGGTTGGTTTATCAGGTTGATGCTGACGTTCTGGTGGTGCTCGTGTTGGCGGTATCCAAGCGCGAAGACATGGAAGTCTACCGGGCGGCGGTTAATCGCTTGCTTTCGGGCTAGTATAGGACGGAAGTACAAGCCGGCCAGCTCTTTTCGATCGGTCTCTCTCATGGCTTCGAGCAGCCGGCCCAGTTCTTTCCGACTTACCAGCGGTCGAGGCATCCTTCCTTGACGCCGGCGTCGTTGATGTCGAAGGGGAGAGCCGGGTTGTGCTGGATCTGCTTGGGCCTGTGCTTGGAATTTCCTGTTTCTATGATACGTACTGAAACATCATTCAATATTCTGGGCCTGCTCCCTCATTTGTTCGATCAATAATTTCAAATCAATCGCCGCACGCGTGACATCCAGCCCGGCGGCTTTTGAACCCAGCGTATTGGCTTCGCGGTTCATTTCCTGAAATAAAAAATCCAGCCGTTTACCCACGCTACCCCCTGCGCCTTTGGCGGTTTTGCCCGCCTGCGCCTCGCCCGTCGTCAAAATGTGACGCAATTCGACAAGGTGTGATTTCAGGCGCGACAACTCTTCGGCTACATCGACCCGCAAGGAAAACAGCGAGGTTTCCTGGGCGATGCGAGCGGATAATTCTTCACCGGTAATCTGGGTAAAACCGCCTGGGTTGGCGGCTTCCAGGGCTTCGCGCAAGCGGTTGGCCAGTTTGGCTTTATGGTCTGCCAGCAATTGCGGCATGACCGCTTCGACTTCGACCACAATCTCATCGATTGAACCGGCGCAGTCAAGCATCATCTGGGCCAGGCGTTGGCCTTCGCGCTCGCGATTGGCTTGCATGTCGGCCAGGGCGTTTTCAAGGGCTTGCACCGCCAGCGGAGTCCACACCAGAGGGTCAAAGCCGTCGGCATCGCTATTGCCTGAACCTTTGATGAGTTCAGCTAAAGTGGGTGTTGCCGTTTCTGGCAAAAAGGCCCGCGCTTGCGCCAATTGCGCGGCCACCGACTGTAGCCAGGCTTCATCCAGCGACTTGATGTTTTCAGTGCGTGTTTTCGTATAAGACAGCCTGACTTCGACCTTGCCGCGAGTCAGGTGTCGCGACAGTGTTTCGCGCAAGGTGCCTTCGGCGAAACGCAAGTCGTCGGGCAGCCGAAACGTGACATCGAGGTAGCGGCTGTTGACGCTGCGAACCTCGATGGCCACCAGGCCTTCCGGGCTGTCGGTGCGTGCATTGCCGAACGCGGTCATACTGCGAATACTCATGATGTGATCCTGTAGAGGGGTGCAAGGGTCGTACTGAAATGCATTAACATTGACCCCTGTTGATTTCATCCGGCCCGGCACGCAAGTCATTGCGCAAGCAGGCCTTATTTTCCAAGGGAATCCCTTTGTCTGTTACCGATTTTGTTCGTCCGTCTGGCCGTCAGGCCACTGCCTTGCGCCCTATGTCTATTCTCACCGGTTTCACTCGTCATGCCGAAGGCTCGGTCTTGATCAAGGCGGGCGATACGCATGTTTTGTGTAACGCCAGCGTCCTCGAGAAAGTGCCGCCGTTTTTGAAAGGTCAGGGTAAAGGGTGGGTGACCGCTGAATACGGTATGTTACCGCGCTCGACGCATACTCGTTCCGACCGTGAGGCAGCGCGTGGCAAGCAAAGCGGACGTACGCAAGAAATCCAGCGCCTCATTGGTCGCAGTTTGCGCGCGGTATTCGACCTTGAGGCCTTGGGTGAACGCACGCTTCATCTGGATTGTGATGTGCTGCAGGCTGATGGCGGTACCCGTTGTGCCAGTATTACCGGGGCCTGGGTGGCTGCGGCGCTGGCGGTTCGGGGGCTCATCAATCAGGGGCGGGTTCAAACCAACCCGATCAAAGACCATGTGGCCGCAGTGTCTGTGGGTTTGTTCAAAGGGCAGTCGGTACTTGATCTTGACTATATTGAAGATTCTGACTGCGATGCCGACATGAATATCGTCATGACGGGCAAAGGGCAGTTTGTGGAAGTGCAAGGTACCGCCGAGGGCGAGACCTTTGATCGTGCGACCCTGAATGGGTT
>CAYTSJ010000352.1:0-2808 GCA_964440385.1 uncultured Pusillimonas sp.
CTTCAAACAGTTCAGCCCACCAGGCATCCGGGCACCCCGTATCAATACGGATCGCTTTCAGGCTACGCTGCAGCCGGGCGATATGCTCTGCCATCCGGAAGGGTTTGCCGCGGTATACGGGCACCACTTCGTAGATGCCATCACCAAACACGAACCCCCGATCGAGCACCGATACTTTGGCATCCCCCAGACGAACATAATCGCCATTAAGATAAACAATACTGTCGTTATCGACGTCAGGGATCATTGCACACACCTGAAAGCAAAAACGGTCATTTTATCGCGCCCGGTTATTCAAACATGAGCTTGATCTTGTCGATCATACGGGCAAAAAAACCGGCTTCCGGAACATCTGACATCACAAGCAAAGGTTCCTTACGCAACACGACACCATCCAGTTCGAGCGATACGGTACCCACCTGGGCCCCCTCTTTCAATGGTGCAAGCAGCGGCTGGGTGTATTCAGCCACAGGGGTTAATTCAGCCGCACGACCTCGCGGCACGGTGACCCACACCGGTTTAGGCTGGCTAAGCGCTACCGTTTCAACTTCACCCTGCCAGACCCGCGCCTGAACGGCCGGCTTCTGCTCGCCAAACACCTTGACGGTATCAAAGTTCTGGAAGCTCCAGTTCAAGAGCTTCAGACTGTTTTCTGCGCGGGCCGCATCGCTGGAAGCCCCGACCAGCACTGTGATGACACGACGCCCGTCGCGCACAGCGGTTGTAATCAAACAATACCCTGCCGATGAGGTGTGGCCTGTTTTCAGGCCATCAACGGTTTCATCAACCCACAGCAAGCGGTTGCGGTTGCGCTGTTTGATCTCGTTGTAGGTATATTCTTTTTGGCTGTAATACTTCAGATACTGCGGGAAATCATTGACCAGGTTACGCGCCAGCACCCCCAGGTCATACACCGTGGTCATGTGATCGGCATGCGGCAGGCCCGGTGAATTTGTGAAATAAGTGCCCTTGAGGCCCTGGCGCTGCGCTTCACGATTCATCAGGGCAACAAAGGCCTCTTCACTACCGGCAACGGCTTCGGCCAACGCCACGGTGGCATCATTGCCCGACTGGACAATCATGCCCTGCAGTAACTCGCCCACAGACACCTGCGTATTCACCTTCACGAACATGCGGGAGCCTTCAGTTTTCCAGGCCTTTTCAGAAATCGGGACGGTTTGCTCAAGCGACAAACGGCCTTGAGCAATCGCATTGAAGACCACGTAGGCCGTCATGATTTTAGTCAATGAAGCGGGCTCGACCTTCTGGTTGATGTTGTTCGCAGCAATGATTTGCCCGCTGTTGGCGTCGAGCGTCAACCAGGCTTTGGCCGCCAACTCGGGCACCGGAATTGAGGACAACTGGGCAACCGTGCTGTCGGGCGACATTTGGGCATAGGCGACAGGGGACAACGCAACCCATGCGCCCAGAAACGCGGCGCTACCCAGACGGACAGCATGGCAAGAAAACTTGGAAATCAGGGACATAAAAACTCGATAAATAAAAAGAAAGATTTCAAGCGGCGACGCGAAAAAAAACAATTATAGGCAGCAGGTCGGCGGATCATTAAGGCCGGCAGCGTAATCCACCCGATGAAATCGCTAGCAATTGCTAAAGACGCAGCCCCCCCCCCGACCTCAAAGGGATTTAAGGCGCTGCTGAACCAACATGCGTAAAGTCAGTAACTTGCCATGAAAGAAGTGAGACGCGTCGGGAATGACCGAGACGGGCAAGCCATGCTGCCGGGCAAAGCCCATCGCCTCATCCAGCGGCACCACCTCGTCGAGCTCACCGTGAACCAGCAACGTATCTTCTGGCACCTGGATGTCTCGGAACTTGAAGCGGTCGACAGCAGGCCCGGCCAGAATCAGCGCATCGGGCTGACGCAAACCCTGCAACGCTGAATACAGCTGCGATGCTACCGACGTACCAAACGAAAACCCCGCCAGAACCCATTTCCCGGCAAACACATCAGGATAAAGCGCACGAAACCGCTCTACCAGAACCAGCATGTCTTGCGTCTCACCCTTGGCATGGTCGAAGTGCCCGGCCGACTTACCCACACCCCTGAAATTGGGGCGAACCGCCACCAACCCGTGCTGCAGGCAAGCCCGTGAAATGGTCGTGACCACCTTGTTATCACGGGCGCCCCCATGCAATGGGTGCGGATGTAACACCAGGGCCCAACCCGCAGGCGGCTGCTCTGGCCATTCAATGACACAATCGACCAGGCCTGCGCCCCCTTCAAATTCAAATGTTTCCTTACGCTCTGCCATGCTGCAATACCTGTCTTGATTTCGGTTGACCTGTTTCTGGTTGGACTATGATTGACTGTTCAGATTAACTCGTATCTTCTCACATTGACCCTGGCTGACGCGACCACGTATGTTGCCCACTTTACCTGACCCCGCTACGCTTCAAGCCGGACTGGCCAGGGCACTACCTGCCTTTAACCACATTTGCTGGCTTGAAGAAACAGGCTCGACCAATGCAGACCTGCTAGCTTTAGCCCGCGACGCAGACACCCTGACCCTGCGCCCCTGGCTTGAAGGCGCCCATTTACAAACTCTGGGACGCGGTCGAGCGGGCCGGTCGTGGCAAAACCGCAGCGGGGCCAACCTGATGTTCTCCTGTGCTTTTGACGTCTTTTTACCGGCCCGCCACCTTGCTGCGCTATCCCCACTGACGGGCGTCGCTACGGCAGAGGCCTTGCGTTCCCTGATCAGCGCACAGCATCAACCCAGGCTGACCATGAAATGGCCCAACGATATCCTTTGGGACTCCGCCAAACTCGCGGGCATTCTGGTC
>CAYTSJ010000353.1:0-2796 GCA_964440385.1 uncultured Pusillimonas sp.
CGCTCATCACGTCCCGATGACCACACGTTCCACAATGGGACCCTCAACACGCCAACACCACGAAGACGGGCGATCTGTTGAACTACAATGAAAAATATCCCTTCGGAAATCTGGCATGGAACACATTACCCCTAAATTAGAAGAAATTGAGCTCTACTTGCCTGACGAAGAGAGCACGGAAGCGCTGGCCAAACAACTGGCGCCTTTTCTGCTGACAGAACTACCGGACCATCCAGGAACCCCGCAAGGGGGGCACATCCATTTACGCGGAGACCTGGGTGCTGGCAAAACCTGCTTTGCCCGGGCACTGTTACGCGCTTGCGGGGTCACCGGAAGAATCAAGAGCCCAAGCTACGCTTTACTTGAAAGCTATAAAGTTTCTAACTTATACTTGTATCATCTTGATTTTTATAGATTTAACGATCCTCGGGAATGGATAGACGCCGGTTTCCGGGATCTTCTGCAAAAACAAGGGGTTGTACTCATTGAATGGCCGGAACAGGCTGGCGGCTTGCTCCCACCACCCGATCTGGACATAGCCCTTGAATATGCAGAAACCGGTCGACGGGCACGGTTAACCGCCTACAGCAACAAAGGAAAATCATGGCTAAACAGACTAGTGTTCCCAGCGAGCGGCTCTCATCCGCGGGACGCGTCCGCCGACGCCTCCTGAGCACGGCAACAACGCTTTTCCTGCTGCCTGTCGTCCCGAAAATTGCACAGGCCAGCACCATTCTGGCGGTGCGAACATGGCCTGCCGACGAATACACCCGGGTCACGCTTGAACTCGACGCCGAGCTCAAGGCTGAACATTTCACCCTTGATAACCCTCACCGCCTGGTGGTGGATATCAATGGGGTGAACATGAACCAGACCATTAACGAGCTGGTGTCCAAAGTTCGCCCGAACGACCCCTATATCGCGTCGGTTCGTGTGGCGCAAAATCGCCCCGACGTTGTTCGTCTGGTGTTTGACTTGAAGCAGGCGATTGCTCCGCAGGTATTCACCCTGAAACCGATCGGTGAATACAAGTTCCGGCTGGTGCTCGACTTGTACCCTAAAGTGGCGCAAGATCCCTTGATGGCTTTAAGCCAGATGAACAACGACAAGGACCCTTTAGCAGAGGTTCTGGAAAATCTTGCCCAAGCCCGACCCGACGCCCCCATCCCGTCTGTCAAAGGTCAACAGCTACCTCCTGTCGCGCAAAGGCGGCAAGCCCCCGAGGTTCCTGAACCCAAACCCAAATCCGGTGCACCTCGTGGTAATCAACCCATTGTCATTGCGCTTGACGCCGGGCATGGCGGAGAAGATCCAGGGGCGATCGGCCCAAGCGGCACCCACGAAAAAGATATTGTGCTGGCCATCGCCCAGCGGTTAAAAAAACTCATCGACGCCCAACCCAATATGCGGGCCTACCTGACGCGTGACGGGGACTATTTCGTCCCTTTGCACGTTCGCGTTCAAAAGGCGCGACGCGTCAAGGCCGACCTTTTCATCTCGATTCACGCTGATGCCTGGGTCAAACCGTCTGCAAGGGGGTCATCCGTATTTGTACTTTCACAAAACGGGGCATCGAGTGCCGCAGCCCGTTGGCTTGCGCAAAGCCAGAATGACGCCGACCTGATCGGCGGTTTGAACGTGGGCGCACAGAACCAGCAGGTTGCCAAAGTTCTGCTCGATATGTCAACGTCGGCACAAATTAACGACTCAATGAAAGTTGCAGACCGAATTCTGGGTGAAATTGGCAAGATCAATACGCTTCATAAAAAAAATGTCGAGCGTGCAGGGTTTGCTGTATTGCGTGCGCCAGACATTCCTTCCATACTCGTCGAAACGGCTTTCATCAGCAACCCGCAAGAAGAGCGCCTGCTTCGCAGCCCAGGTCACCAGACCAAAATCGCTGAAGCCATGCTTAAAGGCATCAATGATTACTTTGCAACTGGCCCGGGGCTTGCGCGTAGGGCATAATTGCCCTCACGATGTCGCAACGCCCTGTTATCTCCCCCCTGCCCGACCTGCTGATCAGCCAGATTGCTGCTGGCGAGGTCATTGAGCGCCCAGCCTCAGTCCTGAAAGAAATTGTCGAAAACGCCATCGATGCGGGGTCAACCCGTATCGATGTCAGACTGGACGGCGGGGGCATACGTCGTATTGCCGTCACTGACGATGGCTGCGGCATCCCCCCGAACGAATTAGCACTGGCATTGACTCGGCATGCCACCAGCAAAATTCATACGCTGGACGACCTGGAGTCCGTGGCGTCCATGGGGTTTCGTGGCGAGGCGCTGGCCTCGATCGGCTCGGTTGCCAGGCTGACCTTGACCTCACGCACGGTCGACGAACCGCATGCCTGGCAAATCAGTGCGCAAGATCCTCAGGTCAGCGCAGCCTCGGGCCCACCGGGCACCACGGTCGACGTTCGGCAGCTGTTTGAATCCGTTCCGGCACGACGCAAATTCCTGCGAACCGAAGGTACGGAATATGGACATTGTGTAGACACCCTGGAACGCATTGCACTGGCCCATCCGCATGTCGGATTCCGCTTGTTTCACAACGATAAACCCCAGCGCCACTGGAAACCGGCAGATATTCCCCAGCGTATTCTTGATGTACTGGGCACAGAGTTTGTCATGCAAGGGCTTGGTGTTGCTATTGACCAGGGACTGATCCGCTTGCAGGGCATGATTACCCGACCAACGTATGCCCGTGCGCGTGCCGACCGGCAGTATTTATATGTCAATGGACGCTACGTGAAGGACAAGACGGTGTCTCATGCGGTGCGTCAAGCCTATGCCG
>CAYTSJ010000354.1:0-2787 GCA_964440385.1 uncultured Pusillimonas sp.
TCCCGTAGGAGTCTGGGCCGTGTCTCAGTCCCAGTGTGGCTGGTCGTCCTCTCAAACCAGCTACGGATCGTCGCCTTGGTAGGCCTTTACCCTACCAACTAGCTAATCCGATATCGGCCGCTCCAATAGTGAGAGGTCTTGCGATCCCCCCCTTTCCCCCGTAGGGCGTATGCGGTATTAGCCACGCTTTCGCGTAGTTATCCCCCGCTACTGGGTACGTTCCGATACATTACTCACCCGTTCGCCACTCGCCGACAAAGAAAGCAAGCTTTCTTCTCGCTGCCGTTCGACTTGCATGTGTAAAGCATCCCGCTAGCGTTCAATCTGAGCCAGGATCAAACTCTTCAGTTTAAACCTGTAAATCGTATTTTCCTTTGCCCGAAGGCAAGGTCATACGTCGCTGTACTCAAAGAAAAAGACAAGTTATTGATCAAAGATCAAGCTTGACTTTTCTTTAGTATGAGCACTTCAATCTATTGCTTTGGCCCCTTCGTGAGAAGGGTTGTTGACCAAGGCAGCGACTTCAAGCGCCCACACTTATCGGTTGTTTAATTGTTAAAGAGCATTTGCCACAAACTTGCCACACAGATACTGTAAAATCTTTACACTACCCGGAGCACTGCTTGCTGCGTTTCGCTGTTTGATCAGCGAAGAAACGAGATTATGAACCAGTTTTTTATCGCTGTCAAATCGTTTTGAAGTTTTTTTCGAAATATTTTTAAACCCAAAAACTTTCGATACCGCAAACCCAAAACCACCTGACCGCCCCGCCGACTTGAACCGACCACCTGAATTTAACCAAGCTACCGAAACTTCAAACCGGCAGATAAAAAACCAAACTGCTGTTTTCTAATCTGGCTTCACTTTACTGCACTTCATCAACTTTAGATATGCCCAAATTCTGTGGCCAGAATCAGGGTTAACCCGAAGGTGTGTGCTGCAAAGGAGCCGAACTATAGCACGTTATTTTTACAGCGCGCAAGTCGATACGCAATAATTATTTAAAAATGATGGATACTGACTAAAAAAATATGGCGCCTGTTCGGCGCCATATTTTTGCTACACCTTATTGCCTACCTGGCTTGCCTGGTACCTGATTAATCCAGTTCTACCCAGACTCGACCGTTTTCAATCTTTACAGGATAAGAACGAATATCTTCTGTAAGGGGTTCACACATGGCTTTGCCATTGCGAATATCGAAACGGCCCTGGTGCAACGGGCATTCGATTTCGAAGTCCTCAAGAAAGCCATCACACAAGCGGGCATTGCCATGACTGCAGATATTGTCAGTGGCAAAGACATCGCCCTCGACCCCATAAATTGCGAGGTCATGGCCGCCAGCCTTGACACCAACCACATCGTCTTCGGGTACATCATCCGCAGCCAGTACATCAATCCATTGCGTCATAACAACCTCTAGATAGGATAAATAATTGAGTTCGGAATCATTTCCGAATCATAGATGCAAAAACGTGACTTGAACTTCAGACCGTCTTCGGTAGCAATGACCTTGTCGAGATAGCGACCTACATTGAACACCGTCGATTCGCCATCGTACTTGGTTCTGAAGACTGCGTAATTGGCTTCGGACTCAATCACTCCGTTCTCGAAACTCAAGATGCGGGGCGCACCCACCACATGACGCTGATAGTAAGGATCGTGGAACAACGTCTCTTTAATACCGTAGGCACGATCTTTCAACATGTTTTTGCTAAGCAACCACAGGGTTGAAAGCTTGAAGCCACGTTCAAAGTTTTCGCGGGGCTGAACCTTGTACTCGCAGTCTTCTACGAAAAGCTCGGCCCAGGCGGTCCAATCTTTGGCATCTACTGCAGCAACGTAGTCCGCATACAGTTTGTTGAGATTCATATAGGCTTGAACGTCAATCATGTCAGATCTCCATCTGTTTGCGCCAGTACTCGTACATGCCGCGGATCAGGGTTTCAGTCACCATGTGCTCGGTGTTTTCTGAGGCGTAACCACCCAGTTCGGCCACGGCACGATGCCAGGGTTTCTGCTCAAAACCTTGTTGTGAAAATTCGATAACTTCGCCATCGTCGGCCGACACGAAGCCCGCCGGGCCAAACAGATTGGCCTGAATAAGGCGACGCCGCGTCATTTCTTCGGTATCGTCTTCAAAGCCAAAATGAGTCCAGACGAAGTCGAACGAGCCTTCATCATTAGGCTGAATGTGGCGGGTCGACACGCTGTTGACCTGCTGCTGAAAGATAACGCTTGGGAAAACCGTCATCATTACGGCCGTGGGTTCACCCCACCAGTCTTCGTGAACAATATCCAGCAAGCGTTTGTCTTGCACTTCCATGCCCTCTTTGAACGAAGTAACGCCTTGGGTCACTTCAGTCTTGGCACCGGCGTTGCCGCGTGTTGAGATCATGGCTGCATGACGATAGTGCTCGTCCATGCGCAGGGCTGATTTATTGTCAGCGCGCCATAGACCGTAAGTTACGAACCAGGTATGCAGCAGACCGGGGTGATAAGGGTCTTTAATGTTTTCCTGCATCAGTTTCCAGTTACCCGGAATGCGCTGACGGTTGTAGCCCAGGATATGCAGTTTGCGACCATTAAACAGGCGATCAAAGTACTTGAGCATTTCAGGCCCAAGGAAATCTTCGAAAGACTCGACATCGTGATCAAACGATGCAAAAACCACGCCCCCGCGTGTAGCTACCTTGAGTTTGTTCAAACCATGCTCTTTGGTCTTGAACTCTTTGGGCATACCCCCGTTAACCTGGCCATCTTTTTTAACGCCGCGCAAGAACGGCACA
>CAYTSJ010000355.1:0-2782 GCA_964440385.1 uncultured Pusillimonas sp.
CAAAGAGGTCTTGATCTTCACGCGAAACCTTGAATTGATCAGCCACGTTCTCGGCCGTTTCAGGCATTGAATCCACGCCGTATTGGTCTTTCATCAGCTTGTTGACAAAACGCCAGCCAATTGTGGTGTCGTAAATCGCAGCGCTGCGTGAAAAAGCCGTGTCGGCTTTGCCCATGACAAACGGGGCACGGCTCATGCTTTCGATACCACCGGCAATGGCCAGGCTGACATCGCCAGAACGAATCGCACGCGCAGCGGTACCGACCGCATCAAGACTTGAGCCACACAAGCGATTGATAGTCGAACCCGAAACAGTATGGGGCAACCCTGCCAGCAAAGTCGCCATGCGAGCCACGTTACGGTTGTCTTCTCCGGCCTGATTGGCACAACCAAACAAGACATCATCTACGCGCGACCAGTCGACATTGGGGTTACGCGCCATGAGCGCCTTGAGAGGGATGGCAGCCAGATCATCGGCACGCACTGAAGACAGCGCGCCGCCATAACGGCCGAACGGAGTGCGAATCGCATCGCAAATGAAAGCGTGAGTTGTCATGATAGAAACCTGAGGGCTTTAAAGACAAACCCCTGCCATACACACGCATGGCAGGGATCAGAGGACAAAAGTGAAACAACCTGGCGATTAGCCCAGGTTTGCCGCAGCAAAATTCCAGTTCACCAGGCTCCAGAAGCTTTCCAGATACTTGGGACGGGCGTTGCGGTAGTCGATGTAATAGGCGTGTTCCCAGACGTCGCAAGTCAACAAAGGCACGTCTGCCGTGGTCAAAGGCGTTGCTGCATTGCTGGTGTTGACGATATCAAGGGAGCCGTCAGCTTTCTTGACGAGCCAGGTCCAGCCCGAACCAAAATTACCGGCTGCAGATTTGTTAAAGGCTTCTTTGAAAGCAGCCACACTGCCCCACTTGGCATTGATGGCATCGGCCAATTTACCGGCAGGCTCGCCACCACCGTTGGGGGCCATGCTGTTCCAGTAGAAGGTGTGATTCCAGACCTGAGCCGCATTATTGAAAACACCACCCGATGACTTCTTGACAATTTCTTCGAGAGTAGCCGATTCGAACTCGGTGCCGGCAACCAGGTTATTCAGGTTGGTTACGTAAGCCTGATGATGCTTGCCGTAGTGGAATTCCAGGGTTTCTTTCGAAATTACAGGTGCCAGGGCATCCATTGCGTAGGGCAATTCAGGAAGCGTAAAAGCCATGATCGATATCCTTGTGAAAAAACCCGCGGGGTCAATTACCGTTGGGCAACATTGGTTGACACGAATACATTCCGCAAGCTGTAAACGTCAAGATACGTGACGCTACAGCAGACGACTTGTTTTTAAAACTTCAACGTCGGCGCTACCCTGAGCCAGTTCAAGTGTAAGCCGATCTCCAGCCGATAAGTCTAACGCATTTTTGACCAATTCCCCATGGGGATTGCGAACCAATGCGTAGCCTCTTGCCAGAATCTGATGGGGGTTCAGTGCCTGCAAGGTCTGTGAAGAAGCTTCAAGCCTTGCGCGTGGGGCACGCAACTGGCGTATACCCACAAACTCGAGTCGCTGCTGAGCCCTTGAGACATCACGCCTTAATCTGGCAATGACCGGAGCAGCGGCTGACAAGCGCGTTTTCAATGTGCGCAATTGTGACCCATCGTCGGTTTGACGCCGACGAGCAGCCTGCGAAAGTCGGCGCATTAACTCAATTACCGTCACACGCTGGCGCTGCAAGCGTTGCTGAGGTGAAACCAACATCGCCAAGGCACGATCAAGCCGTAATGAGGCCCTTTCAATCGAGCGCCGTTGCTGTCTGTGTAAATGCGTCAAGAGCTCACTGACCTGATCAAGACACGCCTGACGGGAAAGACACGACAACTCAGCCGCAGCGGTAGGGGTCGGCGCACGCAGGTCAGCCACAAAATCACAAATGGTGAAATCTGTTTCGTGACCGACGCCGCTAATGAGCGGGATCGGGCTTGCGGCAACGGCTCGCGCCAAAGACTCGTCATTGAAACTCCACAAGTCTTCAAGACTGCCCCCGCCCCTGACAAGAAGCAAAGTATCCACTTCGTTGCGCCCGATGGCTGTTTGCAAGGCTTGAAGCAATTGGGCTGCAGCACCCTCACCCTGAACAGGCGATGGATAGACAACAACGTGCACATGCGGCGCACGTCTGGACATCGAGGTCAGTACATCGCGCAATGCAGCGGCAGCCAGTGAGGTGATGACGCCAACAGCACGAGGCATCGCAGGGATGGGACGTCTGCGCGCGGGGTCAAACAAACCCTCCGCAGCGAGTTTTTCCTTCAGCCGGACGAACGCTTCATGAAGATCACCCTGACCTGCGCGACGAAGCGTTTCAACCTGCAGTTGGTATTCTCCGCGAGGCTCGTAGAGCGTCACGTTGACACGAAACTCGAAACGCTCTCCGGCGCGAGGAACAAATGACAAAGTCTGCGCACGTCCGCGGAACATCACCGCACGAACCGACGCTCTGTCGTCTTTAATCGTGAAATACCAATGACCGGATGCCGCTTGTGTGAAATTGGAGACCTCTCCCAGCACCCAGATCCGGGCAAAATTGGTTTCAAGCAACGCGCCCACCTGACGATTCAACTGGGCCACCGAGAGCACACGCTCAGTCTGAAGCACAGAAGACGCGGCAGAATAATCGTTGTTCATGGATAAAAAACGGGAAGCATCAATACATACCCACGGGGTCGGGCTGCAAATGTCGGGGTCTAATTTCGGGGCTCAAGTATACCCGCAGCAACCCTT
>CAYTSJ010000356.1:0-2770 GCA_964440385.1 uncultured Pusillimonas sp.
ATATTTTTCCACATAATTATCCACAGATTCTGTGGATACTCTTGGCAAACCCAGTATTTACGCCATTCGGAGGATAAAAACATCCATTTGATGCGACTTTCCAAATGATTAGCATTGCTAACTGTTGACAAACAAAGCACTGTAGCGATCGCCTGACGCTTCCCTGACCCCATCCGCCAAGGCTCGCTTGCGCTTGCTCCCGGGCATCGTAAAATGATCGGCCAAAAGTCAAACCCAAGACCTGATTCTGTTCTTTTCGGGCCATAAAGCTTTTATTACCGTGCCGTGGAGACCCTGTTTTGCTGCAAATCATTAACGACGCAGGTTGGCCGATCTGGCTTTTAATTCTGACATCGATCATCGGATTGGCTTTGGTCATCGAACGTTTCCTGGCCTTGAGGTCATCCTTGATCACACCAAAAACGCTGCTGGATGAAGTCATCCGTCTGGCCCAAAACGGGTTGCCCCCCCAATCCGCACTCGAAAAACTGGCCGCCAACTCCCCTTCCGGCAGGGTTTTGGCTGAGGTCATTGCGGTGCGGGCATACGACGCGGCCTATCGAACTGCGGCTATTGAAGACGTTGGCAAAGATGTGGCCTGGTGCCTCAACCGTTATATTCCAGCGCTAGCCACCATTTCCGTCATCGCTCCGCTGTTGGGTCTTTTTGGCACCGTCGTTGGGATGATAGAAATTTTCGCCTCATATACCCCTGCAGGTGGAGATCCGGCGTTATTGGCGCGTGGCATTTCCGTTGCGCTCTACAACACGGGCTTTGGCATTTTGATAGCCGTGCCCGCACTTGTTTTTCACCGTTACTTCAAAGCCAGGGTCGAACACTTTCTGCATCACATCGAGCATCAGGCCAGCTCGCTCGATCGCATTCTTCGGGCCTTGCCTGCACCCGAAAATACGCCATGAACTTTCGTCGTTCGTTATCTGCCGATGAACCAGAGATCAACCTGATCCCCCTCATTGACATCCTGCTCGTCATATTGATTTTCCTGGCGGCGACCACCTCTTTTCACCGGTTTCAGCAACTGAGCGTTACGCTTCCCCAGGCCAGTGGTGAAGCGATTACGGGTGAACCAGTGCGTTTAGCCATCAGCCGAGAGGGGCTTTACGCATTGAACACTACCCTTCTTGATGGCGATTCAGTCAGTGACATTGCTGCAGCACTGCGTGACGCCATTCATGGGCAAGAAAGCCCAGTCCTTCTGATCAACGCCGATGCGCAGGCTCAGCACCAGGCCGTAATGAATGCCATGCAAGCGGCTCGTGAAGCCGGCATTGCCCAGGTCAATTTCTCAACCCAGGGCCCCTGAGGTGGCACTTTGAATTTTCGGCAAAGCCTCACCTTTCGCATCCACGCGATCTGGCAAACGCCAGGCCTGATCAGTACCTTGTTGTTGCCACTCTCGTGGATAGTGGCACTGTTTGTTCATATCAAAGCCTGGCGATATCAACAACACCCCGATCCCAGACCAGCACCTTTGCCCGTGGTTGTGGTTGGCAATCTGATGGTGGGCGGCACTGGAAAAACCCCGATTGTCATTGCCTTGGTGCAAGGTCTGCAAAAGCTGGGCTGGAAGCCCGGCGTGATCAGCAGGGGCTACGGTGCTCGTTTGCCTAAAAACCAGGCACGTTGCGGCAAAGCACCGCTGAGTCCTGCCGAATTTGGCGATGAACCCAGCCTGATTGCAGCGGCCACGGGTGTTCCTGTTGCCGTGCATCCGAAACGTAATCTGGCCCTTTCTGCCCTTCATGCGCAATGGCCCGAGATTGATATTGTGGTCTCCGACGATGGTCTGCAGCACCTGGCCTTGGCGCGTGACTTCGAAATCGTGGTGCAAGACGCTCGAGGGCTCGGTAACGGACGCGTATTACCGGCCGGTCCGCTACGAGAGCCGCGCAGCCGGCTTCAAACGGTGGACCTTATCATCAGTAATAGCAGTTACACAGGTAACGAAGAGGCGGTATCAAACCCGCACCGTCTCAAACCCCTGCCTGAATTACCCGGCCATGTGCCCGTGGTTCGCATGCAATTGCAACCCGTCAGTTGCACCCACCTCGCCTCAGGCCAGGTTATTTCATGGCATGAATGGCGGCAAGCTCACCTTGAAGCCTCAACAGGAGCCGTTGCCGCAATTGGTCAGCCTGAGCGTTTTTTTGGCATGCTACAGCGTCAGGGCATCGCACTAGAACAATGCATAGCACTCCCCGACCACGACCGCTTTGACCATCCGCCGTTCGCAAAAATGAGCGCTTCCATCATTCTTGTGACCGACAAAGATGCCGTCAAATGCAAAACGCTGACCGACCCTCGACTGTGGTCCGTCCAGGTGCTTCCACGATTCTCAGACGATCGCTGGGTGCAACACCTGCATGAAGCGATAAAATCACGTAATTCCTGAAACTACCGGACGCCTAAATGGATTCGAACCTGCTGGAAATTTTGGTATGCCCCGTGTGCAAAGGCCCCCTGCAACACGACGCTCAAAACCACGAACTGATTTGCAAGGCAGATCAACTGGCTTTCCCTGTTCGCGACGGGGTACCGGTCATGCTTGAAAACGAAGCCCGGGTTTTGTCGAACGACACAGCAACACAAACACCCTCACCTGCTGCATTATGACGTTTATTGCGGTCATTCCCGCCCGGGCGGCCTCAACACGGCTGCCGGGCAAACCCCTGCAAGATATTTGCGGCAAGCCGATGGTAGTTCGTACCGCCGAGCAGGCAGCGCGCTCCGGGGCGCAAAAAGTCATCAT
>CAYTSJ010000357.1:0-2770 GCA_964440385.1 uncultured Pusillimonas sp.
CCCGGGAGACCTTGAACGTAGCCGGCGTGAGCAACATGACGGCCAATGCCCTTTGTCTGCCGAGCTGGTGTCTCGTTTAAAGGTTCTGGCTGAAGCCAACGGATTGAACTCAAGTTTTTGAAAAGATTGCCAGTGAGTTGGCAACTAAATTGATTTAGTTAAAGGATTCAAAATGAAACAACAAATCACTTCTCCTGCTTTGGCAAAACCGAATGGCCACTTTTCACAAGCGACTGCCATCGAAGCCAAAGGCCGTCTGGTGTTCATCTCGGGGATGACGGCGCGTGCAAAAGACGGGACGATCGCCGGTGTTGGCAATATCGAAGTTCAGACGCGCCAGGTGTGCGAAAACTTGAAGGGTGCCGTTGAGGCCGCAGGCGGCACACTGGAAGATATTTGCCGTGTTGATGTTTACGTGCGAAACATCGAATATTTCGACGCAATCCACAAAGTGCGCATGGAATACTTCAAAGAGCCATTACCTGCCTCGACCATGGTCGAAGTCACCAAAATGGTCAAGCCCGAATACCTGATCGAGATCAGTGCCATCGCTGTGATTCCTGAATAACAGGCGGCAGACAATGAAACTCGGTACTGTTCGCTATCAAGGTCATGACCGCGTTGCCGTTTGGCAGGGTGGGGAATCCGTCGTTCTGCTGCCGGTGTCTGCGCCTGACCTGGTGGGGCTGATTGAAAACGGGGACGAAGGTATGGCGCTCGTTCTTGAAGCGCTCAGCCGTGGCGGGGCCGAGGTCGTTGCGTTGGCTGATGTGACTGTGTTGTCGCCCATTCGGCGATTTCGTCGCGATGTCTTGTGCACCGGCTGGAATTACTGGGATCACTTCTACGAAAGTGAGGGTAAGCGCGAAGGGCAAGACGTACCCAAACCCGATGCGCCTACTTTTTTCACCAAGGCGCCTGATGTGGTTATCGGGCCCTATGATGATATTGCTTACGATGCCAATGTATCGTCCAAGTGGGACTATGAAGCTGAAATTGTCGTGATTGTGGGTAAAACCGGTCGCAGTATTCCCCAAGATAAGGCAATGGACCATGTGTTTGGCTATTGTCTGGCTAACGATGTGTCGCAGCGTGATTTACAGCGTCGTCACGGTGGCCAGTGGTTCAAGGGTAAAAGCATTGACCAGACCATGCCTCTGGGCCCCTGGGTCACCTTGCGCGACGATATTGACCTGAATACCGTGTTGCTTGAGTGCGAGCTGAACGGCGAAACGATGCAACGTGCAGGTGCCCATGAAATGGCTTTCCCGATCAGCGAGCTGATTTCAGAGCTGTCGATGGGCATGACCTTGTATGCCGGGGATGTCTTGCTGACTGGAACGCCCAGCGGTATTGGTAATGCCCGCACTCCCCCGGTTTTTATCAAAGCCGGCGATACAGTCACCGTTCGAGGGACAGGCCTCGGAGAATTGGTCAACCGGCTGGCTGAAGTCGACCTTAAATCCTATCGTCAGTGAGGTGGTCTCATGAATAACCCGTTTGTTCAGTATCTGGCCGGTTACGGCCTCGAGGTGCCCGAGCTTGATGTGGCGTCGCGGTTTTACGGCAGCTTTGGTTTAGGCGTTCAGCAGTCGGGTGAAGTGCTCGAACTGCGAACGACGCAAAACTCGTCGCCCGATATCGTTATCGTCAAGGGAGGGACCCAAAAGCGTTTGCACCACTTGTCCTTTGCGGTTCTCGAAGCCGACATGCCGCGTTTCTTTGATCATCTGACACGCGAAGGCTGTGCGCCAGTAACGCCAGCGTTTGGTGCGATACGCCCGGGTTTGTGGTTCCAGGATCCATGGGGTACCTGGATCAACCTGACGCCAGTTGCTGGCGAACGAGAGGAACCCGTGAAAGACATAGTCATTCCCGGGCGCCTCGACAAACACCTGTGGCGAGAACTGAATCGAGATATCAAACCGAACCGCCTCGGTCACTTGCTCATTTTTACACCCGATTTCGACAAGGCGCAGGCGTGGTTTGAGCGTACGCTTGGTTTGATGACCAGCGACCGTGCCGTTGGCAAAGTCGCCTTCATGGCAGGTGGGCGAGGCATTCGTGATCACCACTGCTTTGGCCTGATCAATGGCACCCATCGCGGTTTTCAGCACAGTAGTTTCCAGGTCAATTCGTTTGATGACATTGGTTTTGGTGCCTTGCAGATGCACAAGGCGGGTTACACCGAAGGCTTTGGCCTGGGGCGGCATGCGTTGGCTTCAAACTTGTTTTTCTATGTTCGTGACCCCTGGGGTAGCTGGGTTGAGTACTACGCGGACATGGACAAAATTAGCGACGCCTGGGTGACCAAAGACTGGCAAGAACTGCCTTATATCTGGCCAGCCTGGGCCCCAGAGTTCTGGACGAACGAAATGAATGCCAACCACGAACCGCGTTAATCAGCTCAACCCCGGGGATCGATGATGATAGATGTAGATGTGCATGCTCACCTGGCACCTGTCGATGACGTGCGTTTGGCAGGGTTGAGCGGTATCCAATGGGACGCAGCCGATCAGCGCATGGTGGTTGATGGCCATGTCGTTGGCATGAAAGACCTGTTTTATCCCGATCGCCTGGTGCGGCGGATGGATCAAAACCAGATCGCCCGTTCTCTGGTCTCGATTCCTCCGCCGCTTTACCGGCAGGGGCTCGATGCAAACCAGGCGCGGGTCTGGGTCGATTACCTCAACGACGCTCTATTATCGGTAATTCGTCCTTTTGCCGATCGTCTACAGGCCTTGTTTTATTTCCCGCTTGAGCATCCGTC
>CAYTSJ010000358.1:0-2764 GCA_964440385.1 uncultured Pusillimonas sp.
CTGCGGGTCAGGTCAGGCGGGTAAATAATACGTCAACCTGGCAATCTGACTGGCGCCAGTTCAACCAGTTGCAAGAAAACTAGCTAGCACAGCGGGTCGGCGAAAAAATCACCGCAAGCTAAGGCCAGCATGGATACCCCTGACTTGGCCCCGGTCACCTCGGCACAGGTCTGGCGCTACGGCGCTACCTGTGCTGACGTCCATCCATCCGAAACTACCCCGGCCCATCCCGCCCAACGGCAACGCAACCTTGAATCCCCTTCGGGCCTGAGTATCACACACGACCTTCTGGCGGAAGAGGTTCCGGTGGCGCTGGAATACAACGGCATCAGCCACGCAACGTTACTGGCTACGCCCTCTGATCTTGAGGACCTGGCGCGTGGCTTTTCGATGACCGAAGGCATCATACGTACCCCCGCCGATATTTACGATATTGAACTCACGCCCAACGACCATGGCATCACCGTGCAAATCACTATTGCATCGGCGTGCATGGATACCCTGAAGCGTCGACGACGCAGCCTGGCGGGAACCACCGGTTGCGGGCTTTGCGGCCTGGAAAGCCTGCAAGACGTTGAGGTCAATCTGGCGCCTGTCGTGACACACCCCGCCGGTGTGACGCCCGACACCCTGTTGCGTGCCGTCAGCGCTTTGCGGGCAAACCAGCCCCTGCATCTTCAAACGGGTGCGACACATGCCGCCGGCTGGGCGAACCTGAACGGTGATCTGGTGGCCGTGAGAGAAGATGTCGGCCGCCACAACGCGCTCGACAAGCTCATCGGCCAGCTACAAGGTATACCTTCGTTTCAGGTCAACGAGGGCTTTTTGGTCATGTCGAGTCGGGCCAGTTTCGAAATCATCCAAAAAGCCGCCGCAGCAGGCATGGGGTGCGTGATTGCCGTATCGGCACCCACCGCCTACGCAGTGCGAAAGGCTCAAACCCTGAACATGCTGCTAGTGGGTTTCACACGACACAGCCGATTCACAACCTACGCTCACCCCGAACATCTTTGCCGGAAGGACATACTACTTTGAAGATTGAACAACTGATCAAAATGGCCAACCAGATCGGGGATTTCTTTTCTGCCATGCCAGATCATGATGAAGCGCTGGAAGGCGTGGCAAACCATATTGAGAAATTCTGGGAACCACGTATGCGCAAAGCATTGCTGGACTTTGTGGACGCAAACCCTGACGGGGCAACAGCAGATACCCGTCTGAATGAAATCTGCCTGACCGCAGTGTTGGAACACCGAACCCGTCTTTTACCAAGACAAACCACATGACCTTAAAACAAAGCCCGGCAGCGATGTAAACCGCGCCGGGCCTGGATTGCAAACATGATCATGCGGCGTCAAACCGCGCTGTCGGGAAACCTGACAAACTTATTTTTCTTCTTTGACGCGGTAAACCAATACCGCCGTTTTAGCCAAACCCAACACCTTGGATGTCACGCTACCCAACAGCAAACGCGACAAGCCGCTACGACCATGGCTGCCGATAAAAATCAGGTCGCAGCCGTGTTCTTCAGCGGCTTGAACCACACCATCGGCCACATTGAAATTGGTTGCGGCAACCTTGGTCACTTTGACCTCTGCTGTTTCGGCGCGGTCGGCAACGGCCTGCAGGTATTTCTGGGCCTGGTCAGCGATGGTTTTTTCGTAATCTTCGTCGGTAATGGCATAGGCTGCGGCCATACCGTCAAAACCTACGGTTGCTGCAAAAGGCTGAGCCACATGCAAGGCAACAACTTCAGCACCGATTTGTTTGGCAAACAACACACCTTTATTGGCGGCCTGTGATGACAGCGTTGAGCCATCGGTAGGGATAAGAATTTTCTTGAACATGGTGTCAGCCTTAAATTTAATGTCGGTACCTGAATCGTACAAACGGATTCAAAAAAAATAAACTAGGGCAATTGCCCAGTACGAACACGCCGCACTGGTACTGCCCACGCTACCGTGACTATGCCTTTGCGGCCTGATAAAGATTGGTGCAACGGGCACCACTACGGCAATACGCCAGCACCGGCCCAGGCAAGGTGTCAAGGAGTTCGGCAAAGCGAGCAACATCTTGCGCCGTAATGGCCCCACTGACCACGGGCTGATATTCAACCTGCAGACCTGCAGCCTTGGCCGCGTTCATGACATCGGCCGACAAGGGTTGGTCGGGACCGCCTTCAAAATCGGGGCGGTTGATAATGACGCTTTTATAGCCCAGTGCAGCCACTGCAGCCATATCGGAAGCCGATAATTGCGGCGCTACCGCAAAGTTTTCTGTCAGCCGGTTTACAGGTACACCCATTTCAAAAGCTCCAACGTACCGGGGCAACGTGCGCGTGCCCCTTATGCTATTCAATATTATTCTGTCAGTTTACACCCGCAGGGCCAGACCGTGACGCTGCAGTTGACGTGCAAAGGCATCACCCGTCAAGACATCGAA
The DNA here is from genome assembly GCA_964440385.1 of uncultured Pusillimonas sp. Classification (GTDB taxonomy): domain Bacteria; phylum Pseudomonadota; class Gammaproteobacteria; order Burkholderiales; family Burkholderiaceae_B; genus Neopusillimonas. The sequence goes on from CAYTSJ010000358.1 coordinate 2,443, forward strand.
CTCGGCGTTGCGTTGTGGATCGATGCGCTGGTCTTCAGGATGGAAACGCTCGGGATGACACATCAAGACATCGCCTGCCTGGGCCACTTGTACCCAACTGGCCAATAGCTTCGCATACGTCACATCTCCACCCTGAAAATTGTAGACCCCTAAAAAACCAGGGTTCGTCTTGATTCCACGTTGATTCGCCAACCGAACCAGGGCTTTCGCCCCCAATTGCTGGATGATGAATGCTTTCAGGCGCAAGCGACGCGGCAATGCGGGTTGATCCCGCATGATTGTGCTACGGACCCAAAACCCGGCTTTCCCGGCATAGCGCTGT
>CAYTSJ010000359.1:0-2762 GCA_964440385.1 uncultured Pusillimonas sp.
CCGGGCGCTGATTGGTGCTGTTGTAGCCATTCCCCATCACCACGGCCCAGCGGCCATTGTTCAGGCGCGCGATCTGGGTGGCCTCTTGCAGGTTGGCGGGGTTGCGCCCTGGTTTGGCGACGATGTTGCCAATATCCTTGTTTTCGGCCACAGCCGTGTCACACGCAGTTTTTGCCGCACCTGTGAGCGCGCTGCAGTTGAGAGCGGCCTCGCTGTTGCTGCGCGTGCGGTCCATCACCACCAGATCAGACGCACTGGCAGTGCCAAAGCCGGCAGGGTCGGTCACGTTCAGCACAAAGTAGCCTTTGCCACCGGCACCCAGCGTGCCCACCAGCAGGGTCTTCCAGGTGCTACCGTCCTTGATGTCGCCGGTCATGGGAGAGCCATCGACGTAGTAGCGGTGCTGGTAGTCTTTGTCCGTTAGGTTTTTCAACCCGCCGACCACGCCCCGCGGCACATAGGCAATCTTCTCCGTGCCGTCGGTGGCAGAGAATCCGTGCAGCATGCCATCGTTGCCGCCGACGTAAAGGATGGGCGTGCGGTTTTTCTGGGCCGTTACAAAGCTTGAATAGCCCATCCCATAGTTGCTGGATGGGCGCCCGGTGTACCAAATTTCGGAATTGACCACGTCGCCATGCCGGCTGTAGCGTACGCGCAGCGGTTTGTCTGTGGTGGTGCCTTCCAGCCTGCGGTCGCCCCGGATGTAGTTGACGATGTTGATGCCTTTGGTTTTCAGTGGGTCCAGCGTGGTGTCGCCTGAAGTCTCACCGAGCAGCGCGAGCTTTTGCGCCGTGCTGTAACCGATGGCTGCACTGGAAGACCATTTGAACGGAATGCCCTGATTGGTTTCGTCGCTCCAGCTCAGAACCAGCCGGGTGTCCACGGCGCCATCCGCAGGCCAAGCCTCGTCAAGCCGGTCGGCTGTGGACTTTCCTTGCCAGCCGGCGATGGTGTCAGGGAAGCGGAGGCACTTCAGATTGGGGTCGGCTTTGGTAGGGCAGGCATACTCCTCCGGCTCGATGGCTCGCGTGGCGGTAATCGAGCCACTCCAGCCCCTTTTCGGGCTGTAGGTCGATGCAAATATGCCGGCGTTGCTTTGCGAGACGTTGTAGCCGCTGGTGCTGCCGCCTCCAGCGATTTCGTCGGGCAGGGGGGCGCTTTCTTCGTTGATCTTGCCGATGATTTCTGTGAAGGCCTTGGCCAGGTCTTCCGCCTCTGTGACGGCATAGAAACGACCGCGGCCATTGATGGCAGCGTGCCAGAGATCCAGAGCGCGATCAGAATTCGAATCGCTGACATGGTAGGTGTCCGACAGTAGATCAGGCCACTGTGCCCAGCCTGTCACCAGATCCTTAAACCCATCATTTTCGAATCCAACCGGTACCTGGTCTGTAAGAGCTGGGGTAGAAATACCAGTGCGTGAATTCCATTTGGTGGCCTGGTCACTGAAGCCGATGGTGTATGTGACCATATGCGGCCAAGTAGCCGGATTGTATTTAGGGTTCCAGTATTTCTGCAAATCGACAGTTTTTGTTTCGAATGTTGCTGGCACAGTAGTCCAACCACCTGTGCATTGCTTCTCATATCTTTGGCATACTTGCTTGTACACCCAATTCCCAGACTCCCGCACCCATTCCCACTCCGTTCGCGTGCATACATTTGTGTATCCATTACAAACTTGGGTTGCTGGTGCAGTTTCTTTTGTTCTAGAGAAATTCTCTGTTGCGGGAGCCTCTTCGTACACCTTCGATGGCTTGAGCTTGTCTGCGTCCTTCAGACTTGATGCGTTCTGTAAAGGTTCCATCCAGCTTTTGAAGGCCCAGTCAGCCACCATATTGGCATAGCCATCACGATAGATGCGGGTTTGATCAGAGGTGGTGCTGTAGGCTTGTCGATCACCTGATGCGGCCCAGTTTTTTCCGTCTTGCTCGCCACTTTTATAGGTATCGGTGAGGCTGTTCCATACCCCATCAGTCATCATGATGTGGTAGTTGCGGCGACACCCTAGGTATTCGGTGGCCTTGCTTCCGGTGCCGCCAGGGTCGGTGGACCAAGGGCTGTTCTTGCTGAGTGTTCGTCGCATGTAGGCATCCGCCTTGCTAAACATCTCGTGGGATGGCGTCCCATTATTTGCTTTTAATTTATCAACAAAATCAAGGAAATTATTTCGGTGTGTTTTTTCGCCTACGGTTGTGTCGATAGGACGCATGGAATTTGTATTCATGCTGGAACTGTTAACACTTCCTGCTCCGCTTGATCCAGCATTGTTGTGCATAGCCTGCCAGGCAATACGAAGCTTATTCTCTGGTATTAATTCTTTATTATTAAAAACAGTCTTGAGGGCATATTTAAGAACATTGATGCGCTTTGCATCGCTGGCCCATGTTCCGTCATCCTTGGGTTCGGTATAGCCTTTGCCTGTTTTTGATGACCCGTCACTGGTAGTTTTGATTCCCCAATCCATGCTCCCAGAATCATCCACCGAGATAATCACATTCGGCGCCACAAACGCCGATTTGGACGTAGGCAGCGGCGGCTCCTGCACCAATTCCAGCGCCCCGGCGGGCGTCAGCACGGCGCCGATGGCGATGGCCAGCAGGTTCTTTTGGAAGGGGAGACGGTTGGTGCGGGGCATGGCTTGCTCCTTCAGGGGTAAATTCAAAAAAAGACGTAAAAATGGCCTGAAACGCTTGTCTGGTAAGCGCTGGTAGCTATTGAATTCATAGTGATTCAGTGCGCGGCTTCAATCTTTCGTCCGTTGC
>CAYTSJ010000360.1:0-2730 GCA_964440385.1 uncultured Pusillimonas sp.
CCGGCTATTGAGGGTACAAGTGCGCTATCACCTTATCTTGCGGCGGGGCTTGTGTCTGCGCGCCAATGTTTTTATGCCGCTCAAGCCGCGAATCAAGGTGAACTGGGAACCGGTACCGATGGTATGGTGTCCTGGATGAACGAGCTGCTGTGGCGTGAGTTTTACTGGCACCTGATGGTGGCTTATCCAGCGTTGTCCATGCATCAGCCCATGCGCCCTGAAACCCGGGGGGTAGCGTGGCGAGATGCCCCCGAAGACTTTGCATGCTGGGCCGAGGGCCTCACCGGGGTTCCGATCGTTGATGCAGCGATGCGCCAACTTTTGGCAACAGGCTGGATGCATAATCGTTTACGCATGATTGTTGCCATGTTCCTTACCAAAAATCTCCTTATCGATTGGCGCAAGGGCGAGTCATTCTTCATGCGACACCTTGTAGATGGCGATATGGCTGCGAATAATGGTGGGTGGCAATGGAGCGCGTCAACAGGCGCAGATTCCGCACCGTACTTTCGGGTCTTTAATCCGGTTAGCCAATCTGAAAAATTTGATCCAAAAGGGGACTTCATTCGTCACTGGGTTCCCGAGCTTTCCCGGGTACCTGCGACCGATATTCACGACCCTTCACCGGTGCAGCGTGCAGCCAGTGGTTATCCTGTCATGATGGTCGATCTGAAAGCGTCGCGCGAGCGTGCCATTGCTGCTTTCAAGCAGTTATCGTTGCCCGTCAGCTAGCCTTATGCCATGCTGTAATAGAATGCTGACGTTCAAGTCAGCTACGGAGCGCCGCTGATGCCCGATAAAACCCGCCTGGAAGATGCCTCAATCGTGTGGCAAAGGGATGTGTTTGACTTTTCAGACCCACAGCGTCATGCCGATGAGTTGCTTGAAACAAAAACCGGTTTTCGCTTGGCGCTTGAGGCTGCCAAAATTGGTTTGTGGCGCTGGAATCTTCTGACAAATATTTTGCACTGGTCCGATGAAGCCTTCTCGATGCTGGGCTATACGCCTGGCACATTTGAACTCGACTTCAACCGTTTCAGGGCATTAATGCACCCCGATGATGCGCCTGCGGCACTGGCTCAGATCGACCGTGCCCAGCGCGACGATACGCGCATCAAAGCCCAGTTTCGTCTCAAGAATAGCGAGGGTCACTGGGTTTGGATCGAGTGTCGTGGCAGGGTAGTCAGCTATGACGACCAGCGACGACCCAGTCTCATTATGGGCACCTATGCCAATATCAGCAGTGTTGTTGAAGCACGTCAGGCGCTTGAGCAGGCCAAGGCTGATGCCGAAAAGGCTAATCAAGATAAATCTGTTTTCATGGCCCACCTGAGCCATGAGGTTCGAACATCGCTGGCGGGTATTGCCGGCTTGTCACAACTGGGTCTTGAAGATCACGATCCGGCCCTGATGCACGACCGGCTTCGCAAGGTAAATCAGTCGGCGCGTCATTTGCTTGAATTACTCAATGATGTCCTTGATTTTTCCAAGATTGAAGCGCAAAGGCTGACACTCGAGCTAAGACGCTTTGCTTTATCTGAAATCATTTCGTCCGTGTCTAATCTGTTTCAGCCTTTGGCACAGGAAAAGGGGCTTGAGTTTTCTGTTCATGTGCATGGCCTTGGATCAAATCTCTACGAGGGTGATGACTTGCGCTTGCGCCAAGTGTTGCAGAACTTGCTTGGAAATGCCCTTAAATTCACATCCCATGGCTCAGTCACACTTGATGTTGTTAACGAAAAAACAGCCGGTCAGCTAGACTGGCTTCGTTTCAGTGTTCAAGATACGGGAATTGGCATTACCGAAGCTCAACGCGGGCGTTTGTTCAAGGCATTCAGTCAGGCCGATAACTCGATTGGCCGCAAGTACGGGGGGACAGGCCTGGGCCTGATTATTTCCCAGCGTTTAGTTCATGCGATGGGCGGTACCGGCATCGAACTGGAAAGCCAGCCCGGCTTGGGCACGACATTCAGTTTCTTGTTGCCGTTAACACGCGCTGTACCTGGCCCCCAGGCTCTAAACAGTACTGATTCGACCCATGAGTCTGAAGGTCAAGACACTTTGAATGGTGTTCCGCGTTCTTTCCTGCAGGACGACAGCCCTGTGTCTGCAAGCGATTTTCTCAATGTTGATGAGGGCCTGCGTCGTCTTATGGGCGATAAGGCACTGTATCGGAAGTTGCTGGGGCAGTTTCAGCAACAGCTTGCAGGGCCCTATGCCCAGATGGCCATCACACTGAAGCAACTCAATGAACAAAGTACACCGGGAGATTTTGCTCTGGCGCAAAGTTTGGTGCACAGTTTGAAAGGGCTGGCGGGAAATCTGGCACAGCATCGTCTTGCTGAAGTTGCAGCCACGCTTGATGCTGTCTTGAAAAAGTGCCAGAGGCCGACACCTGAACTGGTAGCCCGTTACGAATACTTATGTGAACAGTATGGTGTTCAGATCGCTCACTACCTGGCTGAAGATAATGCCCCTTCGCTTTGGGAGGCACCTTTGCAGGAGTCTGTGGACTTGAACCTGGTTCGCAAGCGGTTGGTGCGTGTTTCGGCAGCCATCAGTGCCAATCAGTTCATCCCGGATGACGAACTCGCAGAAATTGCCAAGGTGTTGCCTTTGACAGTTCGCCAGCAATACTGGCGTCCTGTCGAGCAGGCGCTGGACGCCCTTGATTTCGATACGGCATCACAGGCTATGGTGTCTCTGCGCTATGCGCTCGAGGAACACTGA
>CAYTSJ010000361.1:0-2727 GCA_964440385.1 uncultured Pusillimonas sp.
GGTGAGGGGAGCGTACATGGTCCAACCTGCTGCCATTGCGCCGCCAGGCACAAAGAACGAGGCGGTGAACAAGATAGCCCCGACAGGCAACAGCCAGAAGCTGAAGTTGTTCATGCGGGCAAAAGCCATGTCGGAAGCGCCGATTTGCAGCGGAATCATCCAGTTGGCGAAGCCTACAAAGGCCGGCATAACTGCACCGAACACCATGATGATGCCGTGCAGGGTGGTGAACTGGTTGAACAGTTCAGGCTGGAAGAACTGAAGGCCTGGCGAGAAGAGTTCGGTACGCAGCAACAAGGCTAACGTGCCGCCTTCAAGCAGCATGATGAACGAGAAGATGAGGTACATCGTCCCGATATCTTTGTGGTTGGTGGCGAACAGCCACCGGCGCCAGCCGGTAGGGACGCCGTGATGGGCGTGATCATCGTGCCCGTGGACGTGATCGGCAGTAACACTGCTCATGGTGGACTCCTTCCTACTTTTCCCGGGACAGGCAGGCTGCCCCGGCAGAAAAACTTATGAATGTGATGACAGGTGCCAACAAGGGTTAGCGCAATGCCGATACAGCGGCGGGTTGTACGACAGGATCTTGACCTTTGCCCGCATTGCCCCAGGCATTGCGAACGTAGGTGCTGAGCGCGGCGATTTCGACATCGTTGAACTGATCGCGGTAGGCGGCCATGGCGGAGCCTTTAACCCCGTTCAGCAATGTCAGAATCTGTTGTTTGGCAGGACCCATGACAACGGCACTGCCATCAAGCGCCGGGAAGGCGGGCGGGTTGCCTTTGCCGTTAGCCTGGTGACAGGCTACGCAAGTGGCTGTGTAGAGTTTTTCGCCACGAGCCACCAGTTCTTCTTTGGTCCATTCTTTCGTTGGGTCGTCAGCAGCGCTGGCCAGTGCTTTTTTCTGCTCGGCAGCCCATTTGTCGTAGTCAGCCTGAGACACCACTTTAACCACGATAGGCATGTAGGCGTGATCTTTGCCGCACAGTTCAGCGCACTGACCGCGGTAGGTGCCGATTTGCTCGGCACGGAACCAGGTGTCGCGCAGGAAGCCAGGGATGGCGTCTTGTTTCACGCCCAATGCGGGTACCATCCATGAGTGGATTACGTCGCCAGCGGTCAGGACGATGCGAACCTTTTTGCCAACGGGAACGACCAGAGGATTATCAACTTCCATCAGGTAGAACTCGCCGCGAGGTTCGAGACCAAGGCGCTGCGCCATGGGGGTAGACAGGTTCGACATGAAGTGGGTGCCAGCGGCAGGGCCATCGAGGTATTCATAGCCCCATTTCCACTGATAGCCAGTAACCTTGACGGTGAGGTCGGCGCTGGACGTATCTTTCATGGCAACAACGGTGCGGGTTGCAGGCAATGCCATACCAATCACGATCAGAAAAGGAATGACAGTCCAGGCAATTTCTACGCCGACGTGCTCGTGGAATTTGGCTGACACGGCACCACGTGATTTGCGGTGCATGAATACGGAGTAAAACATGACCCCGAAGACGCCAATAAAGATGACCAGACAGATGATGAGCATCATCCAGTGCAGCCAGGCAATATCGTTGGCGATCTGTGTAACGCCGGGTGTCAGGTTAAGCTGGTTAACCTTTGGCCCCCCGGGCATATCTGCAACCTGTGCACCAGCCATGCCTGCGGAAAGCATAGCGCCAGCGCCCAGTACCCCTCTCAACTTCTTCATGCTGACCTCGAAATACGGTGTGCTTTCGCCCGTTGGCGTTATGAATTAATAGGCCTTAATCAAGTGGCCTGCGGCGAACGCACTATTATCAGATGGCAAGCGCGTAGTACTACGGCCTATGAAAACACTTGCCCCATTGAATTGCTTTTAAACCGCGGAATTATAGCGAACAAGCTTGCCTCGTGGGGCAATCGCCTGTGCTTACACTACAATCACCGTATGAATATTACTCTGCCATCGTCACTCATTGAAGCGGTATCGACCCGCTTTGAAGCGTTGTTGCCACGTATTCAGCAGTTGCCGCCCAAGGGCGCGCGTCCGCTGACTGTGGCGGGTCGGGTCAGTGGCTGGGTGACTGCGCGTGCGACTCAGGCCATTGCTCATTTGCCCGGTGTGCAAGTCACCCACGAGGCGGTACATATACAGGGGCAATCGCAGGCCGGCTTGTCTCTGGATGTTGTGTTGGCTTCTGTGGCCGACACCCTGAAACTGGCTGGGTGCTTGCGGGGCTGGCGTAACGAGTTGCTTGATGTGGTGGGCGAGGGCCAGGTGCTGGGGGTCATCGAACGCGCGGCCTTGCGTCCGCTGGGTTTGCTGACCCGGGCGGTTCACCTGAATGCCTGGACCCCTGACGGCCGCCTGTGGGTGGCCCGCCGTGCCTCTACAAAAACCACTGACCCCGATAGGCTTGACACGCTGGTTGGCGGTTTGTCCGGGGCAGGAGAATCCCTCGATACTTCACTATTACGGGAAAGTCACGAAGAAGCCGGTTTGACCCCCGATCAGCTGGTGAACCGGACGCCCATCCGGGTCATTACACGCATGCATCGCTTGCTGCCCGAGGGGTATCAGGTTGAAGATGCGCTGGTTAGCGAGTGCGTGCTTGGTGATTCTGTCAAACCCGTCAATCAAGACGGTGAGGTCAGCGAAATCATGGCGTTGTCCATTGATGATGTATGGGTGTTGTTGCAGGCCGGCGAATTTACCCTTGAAGCTGAACTGGTAGTACTTGATAGTTTGAT
>CAYTSJ010000362.1:0-2718 GCA_964440385.1 uncultured Pusillimonas sp.
ACCAGTCTATCGTGTGCAACATCGGTCACTTCGACAATGAAATTGAAGTGGCGGCCATCGAAGACCTGCAATGGGAAGAAATCAAGCCCCAGGTCGACCACGTCATTTTCCCCGATGGCAAGCGCATCATCTTGCTGGCCAAGGGCCGTCTGGTTAACCTGGGCTGTGCAACCGGCCATCCTTCGTTCGTGATGTCGGCTTCGTTCACCAACCAGACTATCGCCCAAATCGAACTCTTCACCCGGGGTGAAGCGTACGAAACAGGCAAGGTTTACGTGTTGCCCAAGCACCTCGACGAAAAAGTAGCGCGTTTGCATCTCAAGAAGCTGGGCGTTAACCTCACCGAGTTGTCGCCAGAGCAGGCCAAATACATTAACGTACCTGTTAATGGCCCTTACAAGCCCGAGCATTACCGCTACTAAACTCTTGGCAAGCTAACGGAGGCTGACCATGGAATTGTTGTTGATCTGGATTCTCAATGCAGTTGCGCTACTCGTTGTGGCGTATCTTTTGCCGGGCATCACGGTGGCTTCGTTCTGGTCAGCCCTCATTGCGGCGCTGGTTCTGGGGCTACTCAATGCCCTGGTAAAGCCAGTGCTGATCTTGCTTACCCTGCCCATCACTATCGTTACCCTGGGGCTTTTCTTGCTGGTGCTCAATGCCCTGGTATTCTGGTTTGCCGGCTCCATTCTTAAAGGCTTTCAGGTTAACGGGTTCTGGTGGGCGTTATTGGGGGCCCTGGTCTACAGCGTAGTGTCAGGGCTTTTGTCCAGGTTGATTTCACAATGAATGGTTCAAAGGCATTAAGCCTTGAGTTTTTTCCGCCCCGAGATGCGGCGGCCCAGGAAAAATTACAACAGGCGGCCCGTCAACTGGCCGTGCTTGACCCTGCTTATGTCAGCGTCACGTTTGGTGCCGGTGGTTCCACCCGAGACGGCACCGCGGAAGCCGTTCGCATGATGCAAGGGCTGGGCTTCGATGCGGCACCGCATTTGTCCTGCGTGGGTTCTACTCGCGACGTGTTAGCCCAGATTCTTGATGCCTATCGCAGCAGCGGTGTGCGTCGGGTGGTGGCTTTACGGGGCGATCCGCCTTCAGGTATGGGGCTTGATCGCGGAGATCTGCACTACGCGGTTGATCTGGTCCGGTTCATCCGCGAACATTCGGGCGACTGGTTTCATATCGAAGTAGCGGCTTATCCTGAAGTACATCCCCAGGCTAAAAGTGCCGAAACAGATCTTGAGCATTTTGCAAGCAAGGTTAGCGCCGGGGCCAATGCCGCCATTACCCAGTACTTCTTTAATGCCGATGCCTACTTCGACTTCGTCGATCGTGCACAGGCCAAAGGGGTTGCGGTGCCGGTGGTGCCTGGCATCATGCCCATCACCAATCAGGTTCAGTTACTGCGATTCTCTGATATGTGCGGGGCTGAAGTGCCACGCTGGATTCGTCAGCGCCTGGCCGACTATCAGGGCGACCTGCCCTCGATCAAAGCCTTTGGCACCGAGGTGATTTCGCGGTTGTGCCAGCGCTTGCTTGAGGGCGGTGCACCAGGGCTGCATTTTTACACCCTGAACAACGCAGAGGCGACTTTGGCGATTGCCAACAACCTGCACCTGCGTTAATACCCGGCTGTTTCATTCTGGAAGCTTCAGCGCCCAGCCTTTGTCGGTCAGTATTCCGTCAAGACGGTAGTCGTGGGGTTGTGGCGCGTAATCTACACCTGGCATCCGGTCAAGGTCACCGCAGGCCCAGGCAATGCCCAGGGCAGTAAACCGGTGGCCTTCTGCTTTTAGTTTGGTCAGCGTCCGGTCATAATATCCCTTGCCATAACCGATGCGGTCGCCTTGCCGTGTAAAACCCAGGACGGGTACCAAAATGACATCGGGCAAGGGCGCTATTTCACTGTCTGGTTCGCTGATGCCAAAGGCCCCTGTGGTCATAGGGGTTTCGGGCGTCCACTGTCGAAACTCCAGCGGTTGGTTTGGTCCGGTCACGACTGGCAACGAAACGGTCAGGGCATCGTCATACCCCCATTGGTACAACAGCGGCAGCAGGTCAGGCTCTTGAGCCATAGGCCAAAATGCGGCAATATTTTTGGGCGCGGGTTTGCCGACTTTGGTGAGTGTGTCACGGGTGGTTGCCAGCCAGGTGAACAGCCGGCCCCGTATCAGCAAGGCTCCGCGTTGTGCTTCTACAGGGTCTTGTGCAGCGCGCAGGGTTTTAAGCTGTTCGCGCAGTGGGGTGGGCTTATTCTCTATACTGTCACTCATGGCAGTTATTCATTTTCAGGTTGCTCAAGATGGTATTAAAGCAGGTTCAACGGTATCAGAAATCGTTTCAGCGTGCCGGGGGCGTGCTCGCCTTTCTGGTCGGTTTACAGGCCGGGCTTGTGCCCGGGGCCGCAGCCCAAGATAATGGCCAGCTTTCAGCCATTACCGCGCGGCCTGATTTGGTCACCGATGCGCGTCTTTCGAATGAGCCAGCCTCGGATGAGTCCCTGATTGCCCGCTTGCCCAAGGTTTCACCTGAAGGGGTTGGCAAGGCAGAAGCATCCAGGCCCGTACCCCTTCTGCCAGAACTTGACAGCGCAGCATCGGCAGTCGCCCTGCAAGCGGTGGTTGAGGCGCGCGACGCCATGCAGGCCAAGCAATGGTCTCGGGTAGAGTCGCTGTTACCAGCGGCACGCAAGCATCCTTTAATGGGTAGCTCTGTCGA
>CAYTSJ010000363.1:0-2718 GCA_964440385.1 uncultured Pusillimonas sp.
TCTGGAGAAAGAAAAGGTGCTGATCGTAGCCCCAACCGGTCTGTTGACCAACTGCACATCACTTCGACCCGCTGATGTCTATGCCGACGCGCTTGTTGACAAACCGGTAATCCACGATTTTTGACAAGTCAATGTCATCAGCTTTGTAAAGACCTGCGCGTACCATTTTTTGATAGAAGTCAGTCACACGCTCTGGATTCATCGCCCCGATACCATCGGCTTTGGCTTGCCCGGAATTCACAATACCCAACTCTTCAATCAATTCGACGGCACGTTCCATTTCAGCATCGGAGAGTTCGGGATTTTCCTTCTTCATTAAGGCATTGGCCGCAGTACGGTCACCGTAAAGGTAATTCGCCCAACCAATAATCGAGGCATCCACAAAGCGCTGGACATAATCGGACTGTTTTTCGACCGTATCACGACGCACTTCGAGCAATGTGCTGTAAGTAGAAAAGCCGTAATCTGCCATCAGGAATACCTTGGGTTTAAAGCCACCTTGCAACTCAGTCACAATGGGCTCTGCAATGGCGTAGCATTCCTGAATTGACTTCGGATTTGCCCAAAACGGCGACAAATTGAAGTTGTAACTTCGAATGACTTCTTCCTTGAAGCCGTATTCATTTTTCAGCCAGGGCCAAACCGTAAACTGCAACTCTTTTCCCACAAACGCCACGGGTGCCTTGACCAGGTCGGTGAACGTTTCATACCCTTGATCGGGGTGGACCATAAAGGCCATCGGGTCTTTCTGGAACATTGCAGCGACAACCACGGTGGGCGACTTGGTTTTGTAATGATCAAATACGGTCATCAGACTCGCACTCATCAAAATATCAACTTTTCCTGCCAGCAACGCGGGCCGATGGTTAATGCTGGGCCCACCCTGCCTGATTTCAACATCCAAGCCGTAGCGCTTGTAAGTCCCGTCAGCAAGCGCCTGATAAAACCCGCCGTGGGCAGGCTGCGCCCGCCAATTTGTTGCAAATACGACCCGCTCCAACGCCATCGTTCCAGACGAAAAAAACACCAAAAAACAAAAAAACAATGCGTTTCGTATCATGTTCAATCAGTTCAAAAAAGGGTCAAAGAGAGGCAGAAGAAGACTGTTTAGCCTTGTGATTTCTTAACAGCACAGCAGATAAAACGTTGCAAAAAAGATGGATCAGGACGCCACTGAGCACGAGCAATGCCAATGCAGCATACATTCTCGGTATATCCATTCGAAAGCTCGCCTCGATAATGCGAGACGCCAGGCCCGAGTTCCACCCTCCCGTGCCAGCGACCATTTCAGCAGTAACCGCACCAATCAGACTCAACCCTGCCGACACACGCAAACCCGCCAGAAAATAAGGCAAGGCACTTGGGCCACGAAGCAAGGCCAGCTTTTGCCATCGTGTGGCCCCATAAAAATTGAACAGATCCAGAAGGTTGCGATCGACCATGCGCAAGCCTGACAAGGTATTGGACAAGATCGGAAAGAAAGCCACGATCCAGGCACAAATCAACAACGCTATTGTTGTTGTCTCGGCATACACCATGATCAAGGGTGCAATCGCAACCACCGGGGTCACTTGAAGCATGACTACCAAAGGCGTGAATGCCCTTTCCAGGTATGGCACCAGGCTAAACACCGTGGCGATCAACACCCCCCCAAGACAAGCCAGCGCCAACGCACCCATCGTGACCTTGATGGTGTACCACCAACTGTTCGCCAGCACCTCCCAGCCCGACTCAATGGCTGATGCCACTTCAAAAGGCCCGGGTAGCAAGTAGGAGGGCAAAAACTCAAACCGTGTCATCGCGTCCCACGACAGAAAAATCACGGCAAAACCGATCACAGGCGCAGAACACACCCAACGTACCAGCCCCGCAAACTTTCCCCTGCTTTCTGAAGCGTAAGCAGGCAACTGACTTGCCTTCATGCCGACGCTCCGTAAGGTTCTGCAGCGATTGTATTGAGTCTATGGCTCAGTTGAGCAGTCATGCCCAGAAACTCGGGCTCAAATCGCAAACTCGACTGACGCATCCCCTTAAAAGGCATTTCAACATCTTCCAGCACCGTTGCCGGGCGTGGGGACAATATCAACACACGCTGACTTAAATACACAGCTTCTGCAATGTTATGCGTGACCATGATGACTGTTACACCCGATTGACTCCAGAGCTTTAACAAATCGTCGGCCATAACCTGGCGGCTGGGCTCATCCAGCGCAGCAAACGGCTCATCCAGCAGCAAGACCTTGGGGCGCGTGACTGCGGCGCGCGCCAGCGACACTCGCATTTTCATCCCGCCGGACAACTCGTAAGGGCGCGCCTCGGCAAATTCCCGCAACCCGACGGCCGCAAGTGCCTGGTGCACTCTTTCGACAGCCTGATGACGTTTGACCCCTTTGAGCCTTAAAGGTAGCCAGACATTTTCAAATACCGTGGCCCATGGCATTAAGGTAGAGTCCTGCAGAACATAGGACAGTTCGCCCTGATAACCCTGCGAAGACCACCCAAGAAACAACTTGCCGCTGCTGGGTGCCTCGAGACCTGCAATCAGTTTGAGAATCGTGCTTTTTCCACACCCTGAGGGGCCAATCAAGGACACAAAGTCCCCTTCGGGAATGCGTACAGTCAAGTTGGCCATGGCTGTCACGCCACCGTCAAACACTTTGCCCACACCTTCGAACTGAATCAGGTCCATTCTCTTTACCCGACAAGATTATTTTATGG
>CAYTSJ010000364.1:0-2709 GCA_964440385.1 uncultured Pusillimonas sp.
TTACCTCACTGGCAGCACCATGTCCAACGCATGATCCAAGAAGTGATTGAACAGGGAACATTATGAAACGCAAAGGAATCATCCTCGCCGGCGGCTCCGGCACTCGTCTACATCCGGCCACCCTTGCTATCTCCAAACAGCTTTTGCCGGTGTATGACAAGCCGATGATCTACTACCCGCTCAGCACGCTTATGCTGGCGGGCATTCGTGACATCTTAATCATCTCCACCCCCCAGGACACTCCTCGTTTCGAGCAACTTCTGGGTGATGGCAGCCGCTGGGGCTTGAACCTGCAGTACGCCGTACAACCCTCTCCAGATGGCCTCGCCCAAGCATTTATCATCGGCAAAGACTTTATCGGCGACTCTCCCTCAGCCCTGGTCCTCGGCGACAACATTTTCTACGGTCATGACTTTCATCACCTACTAGCCAACGCCGCAGCTCGCGGGGAAGGCGCCAGCGTATTCGCCTATCACGTGCACGACCCCGAGCGTTACGGCGTGGCGGAATTTGACACGAACGGCAAAGTGCTTTCTCTGGAAGAAAAACCACAACTGCCAAAATCTAACTACGCAGTAACCGGCCTGTACTTCTACGACAATCAAGTGGTGGAACTAGCCAAGAACCTCAAACCCTCCCCTCGCGGCGAGCTCGAAATCACAGACCTCAATCGTCTGTATTTGGAGCAAGGTCAGCTCAGTGTGGAAATCATGGGCCGTGGTTATGCGTGGCTGGACACCGGTACGCATGAATCGCTGCTAGAAGCTGGTCAGTTTATTGCCACACTGGAAAACCGCCAGGGCCTGAAAGTCGCCTGCCCGGAAGAAATTGCCTACCGCCAGAAGTGGATTACTGCCGAACAACTGGACGCCCTCGCCACGCCACTGACCAAAAATGGCTACGGGCAATACCTCAAACGCCTGCTCAACGAGACCGTGTACTGATGAAAGCGACCCGCCTTGCCATTCCGGACGTCGTGCTGCTTGAACCCAGGGTCTTCGGCGATGATCGCGGGTTCTTTTTCGAGAGCTTCAACCAGCAGCGTTTCGAAGAAGCTATCGGCCGCATGGTTGATTTCGTGCAGGACAATCACTCGCGCTCAGCCAAAGGCGTTCTGCGTGGGCTGCATTACCAGATCCAGCAGCCACAAGGGAAACTAGTCCGCGTCACCCAAGGAGAGGTTTTCGATGTGGCTGTGGATTTGCGCAAAAGCTCACCAACCTTTGGCAAATGGGTGGGTGCAACGCTCTCTGCGGAAAACAAGCATCAGCTTTGGGTACCGGAGGGATTTGCCCACGGCTTTGTAGTACTGAGCGAAACCGCTGAGTTTCTCTACAAAACCACAGATTACTATGCCCCGGAGCATGAACGCTGCGTCCGCTGGGACGATGAAACGCTGGCAATCCAGTGGCCCGCTGGCATCCAGCCCGCACTTTCAGCGAAGGACGCCCAAGGCAAAGCGCTTATCGAAGCGGAGGTGTTTGCCTGATGCGTGATTTTTCTGCCACACCTGTCGAAATGCTGGCCAGCCTCTGGCGCCACCGCGAACTCATTAAGGCTTCCGCCAAGCGCGAGGTACTAGGACGCTACCGTGGCTCAACCTTGGGATTATTGTGGTCACTATTCAACCCGCTCGTCATGCTAGCGGTCTACACCATCTTCTTCAGCGTGATTTTTCAGGCGCGCTGGGGCGACGGAAGCGGTTCGAAAACAGAATTTGCGCTTGTGCTGTTCGCTGGCCTGCTTGTCTTCAATCTGTTTGCCGAATGCATCAACCGCTCGCCCGGCATGATTCTCTCGAACACCAATTATGTGAAAAAGGTCGTTTTCCCGCTGGAGATTCTACCCTTTGTTGGCTTGCTGTCGGCGCTGTTTCACACCCTAATCAGCCTCGCAGTTTGGCTCTTTGCATACTCCATCTTCTTCGGCATTCCACACCTGACCGTACTCTATCTGCCGTTGGTGCTGCTGCCGTTTTGCCTTTTCCTTATGGGTTTGAGTTGGGCCTTGGCCTCCTTAGGCGTTTTTCTACGAGACGTGTCGCAGTTCATAGGATTACTGACGACCGCGTTGATGTTCCTGAGTCCTATTTTCTTTCCTGCCTCAGCATTTCCAGAAGAGTATCGCCACATCCTTTACTTCAACCCACTGACCACTGTGGTCGAACAAGCGCGTGACGTGCTGTTCTGGGGCAAGACACCGGACTTTTTCATGTTGGGGATTTACTGGGTGGTGACTTTGGGCATTGCCTGGCTGGGTTTTGCCTGGTTCCAGAAGACACGAAAGGGGTTTGCCGATGTCCTCTGAAATTGCCATCAAAGTCGAAAACCTTAGTAAATGCTTCCAAATCTACGCCCACCCTCATGACAGGCTGAAGCAGTTTCTGCTGCCGCGCTTGCAGCGCCTTGTCGGCCTGCCGCCAAAACTATTCTACCGTGAGTTCTGGGCGCTCAAGGATGTTTCATTCGAAATCAAGAAAGGTGAAACCGTCGGCATCATCGGCCGCAATGGCAGTGGCAAGTCAACCCTGCTGCAGATGATCTGCGGCACCCTCAACCCCACCCACGGCCGCGTACAAACCAATGGCCGCATTGCAGCTTTGCTGGAGCTGGGTTCCGGTTTCAATCCTGAGTTCACCGGGCGCGAAAACGTCTACATGAATGCAGCCGTGCTCGGTCTTACCCTTGAAGATGCTGCGCACGCCGAAGG
>CAYTSJ010000365.1:0-2707 GCA_964440385.1 uncultured Pusillimonas sp.
CATCACCAACCCCGGGACCAACTCGTACAAGCGTCTGGTGCCTCATTACGAAGCGCCCGTAAAACTGGCTTACTCGGCCCGTAACCGTTCGGCTTCAATCCGTATTCCTTATGTTGGCAGCCCGAAGGCACGCCGCATTGAAGCGCGTTTCCCTGACCCGCTGGCCAATCCGTACCTGGCTTTCTCGGCGCTGATGATGGCCGGTCTTGATGGTGTGCAGAACAAGATTCACCCCGGCGATCCTGCCGACAAGAATCTGTACGATCTGCCGCCTGAAGAAGACGCAAAAATCCCGACCGTCTGTGCGTCGCTCGAAGAGGCCCTGGCCGCGCTGGACGCCGATCGTGAGTTCCTGACGCGTGGCGGGGTGTTCAGCAACGACATGCTCAATGCCTACATCGACCTGAAAATGCAGGAAGTCACACGTCTGCGGATGACGCCTCATCCGGTCGAATTTGACATGTACTACACCCTGTAACCCGGGGAAGGCAGATCGTGACATGACTCAGCCCGACAGTTACGATCTGCTGGCTACGGCAGTATTGCTGGTCAACGGGCAAGGTGACGTGGCTTTTGCCAACAGCAGTGCCGAAGAGCTTTTCGGGCTGTCACGACGCCAGATGCTGGGCATTCCCGCGCTGGCGTTATTTCAGCCCGATGTCACCTTGGACCATCATTTCCCTGACGTCATTGCCGGTCAATTTGGCGTCTTGCGCCAAGACGCCAGCATCCGTGCTTCAGGCGGGTTGGGGGTTGCCGTCAATCTGGTGGTGGTGCCTTTGCAGCACCAACCGTGGGCCGCCTTGCTTGAAATTCGTGGGCTGGATCAACACGACGTGATTGATCGCACCCTGCAGTTAAGTAAAGAGCTCAATGTGCAGCGCGAGTCGCTGCGAAATCTGGCCCACGAGGTGAAGAACCCCTTGGGGGGGATTCGTGGCGCAGCACAACTGCTTGATGCCGAACTCGATGACTCGTCATTGTGCGAATACACCCGTGTGATCGTGGCCGAGGCTGATCGTCTGACCGGCCTGATCGACCGCTTGATTGCACCCCAGGGGGATACCTTGGCCCGTCTGCGCTTCAATATCCATGAAGTCTGCGAGCGCGTCTACACCCTGGTCAGCGCCGAGTTCTCGCAAAAAATTGGTGTTGTCCGGGACTACGATGCTTCAGTGCCAGAACTGACCGGTGATATGCCAAGACTGGTTCAGGCCTTGCTGAATATCGCCAGAAACGCCTGTCAGTCACTGACTGAGCGTCCGGGTGATGTGCCGCCGAAACTGATATTCAAAACCCGTATCGGTCGACAACGGGTTCTGGCCACCCGTCCTGTGCGCATGTGCGTCATTGTCTCGGTCATTGACAACGGCCAGGGCGTGCCGGCCGAACTGCATGACAAGATTTTTCATCCGTTGGTCACCGGGCGTGCCAGTGGCAGCGGTTTGGGCCTGAGTCTGGCCCAGGAGTTTGTGCAACAACATGGCGGGGTCGTCGAGTTTGACTCGCGCAAGGGTCATACCGAATTTCGCATGGTGTTGCCGCTGGAGTAGCGTATGAAACCCGTCTGGATTGTTGATGATGACCAGAGCATCCGCTGGGTGCTCGAGAAAGCACTGGCACGCGTAAATATTGCTACGCGCTCTTTCGAGTGTGCCGACGACATGCTGGATGCGCTCGCGCACGAGATGCCTTCGGTCCTGGTGACTGATGTCCGTATGCCTGGCAAAGATGGTTTGACGCTGTTGCAAGACATCAAGGCAAACCATGCCGAACTCCCCGTGATCGTGATGACGGCCTATACCGACCTGAACAGCACTGTTGCCGCCTTCAAAAAAGGGGCATTCGATTATCTGCCCAAGCCTTTTGACATCAATGAGGCGGTTGCCCTGGTTCAACGGGCGGTCCCGCCAGAGCCAGACACAGAGGCAGCCCTGGCCGATGGCCTGGCGACTACCGCGGCCATGTCATCACCGCACGCCAAAGGCAGCGAAGCGGTCGAGCCATCTGCGCCGTTCATGATGACGTCCTCATCGGTCGCCATGCAAGAAGTGTTTCGTGCGATTGGACGCCTGGCGGTTTCTCCGGCCACGGTACTGATTACAGGTGAGTCCGGTACAGGTAAAGAACTCATTGCCCGCGCCTTGCATCAGCACAGTTCGCGGGCTGCCGGGCCCTTTGTGGCCCTGAATGCCGCAGCCATTCCGCGCGATCTTCTGGAGGCGGAACTGTTTGGGCATGAAAAAGGGGCGTTTACAGGCGCGACCCAGCAACGGCGCGGACGCTTTGAAGAGGCGCATGGCGGCACCCTGTTTCTGGATGAAATCGGCGACATGCCTTTTGAACTGCAAACACGCTTGTTGCGGGTGCTGGCGGAAGGCAGCTTTTACCGTGTCGGTGGTTCACAGCCCATTGTGGTCGACGTGCGCATTGTCGCGGCGACCCACCAGCCGCTTGAACAGCGCGTTACACAAGGCCTGTTTCGCGAAGACCTGTTTCATCGGCTTAACGTCATCCGCTTGCGACTGCCGCCGTTGCGTGAGCGCAAGGAAGACATTCCTGCATTGGCCGAACTGTTTTTGCAGAACAGTGCCCGGTCTTTGGGCGTGCCGCGTCGTCGTCTGACCCCTGCGGCCGTTGAAGCCTTGAAAGCCTTTGATTATCCGGGCAACATTCGTCAGCTTGAAAACTTCTGTCACTGGTTGAC
>CAYTSJ010000366.1:0-2697 GCA_964440385.1 uncultured Pusillimonas sp.
CAAGACCCTTGATCGGCAAACGCAATTGTGACTCTTGGGGTTTATCGGCGTTGACACGCACCAGGTGCTGATCGTCAGTCAAGACCCAGACAACCTCGTTAGCCCCTAAAACGGCAACAGGCAGCGTCAAAAAAAAGGCGACAATAAAAAATGCCAACGCTTTGACAGCTTTGATTTCAGCAAAAACAAACATAATAATTACTCCGACTGCGCCACCAAGGGAAAAAGCAATGTCACTCTGGTACCACGACCTGGCTCAGAATCTACACTAATATGGCCTTTGGCCTGTTGAACAAAACGGTATACCATGGGCAAACCAAGGCCTGTCCCGGAAGAGGCCGTTTTTGTTGTAAAAAAGGGTTCAAAAATGCGTTCACGCACCATCTCGGAGATACCATGCCCTGTGTCTGATACCGTAAGCGCCACATAAGACTCAGACCCATTCAAAGACACTTCGGCAAACGAAGAAAGTTCTTCAGGTGGCATGTTCGCCGTTTGAATGGTCAACCGCCCGCCCTCAGGCATGGCGTCACGGGCGTTCAGCACAAGTGTCAAAATCATCTCTTCGAGCAGAGTGGCATCAACCATCACGAGCCCAAGATCATCGTCCGCCATCACTTGCAACTGAATATGTGCAGAGCATAACTGAGCGAGCAAGGGTTGCATCTTTGAAACCACAGCATTGACATCGACAGGCCTGGGCGACAGCGGGTGGTGTTCGCTGAACTCCAGCAATTGCCGGGTCAACTCAAAACCTCGATGATTCAACGCAACAAGGGTTTTGACAAAAACTTTATCGACGCTTTGTGCTGGCACGGAGGAATCCAGACGGTGGATCTGCTCAAGCATTTCTGACAGCAACAGACTCACTTCCTGCACTATGGCGCCCGTCAATTGCCCGAGCGCATCACCACGCTGCATCGAACGCAAACGCTCTTCGAATAGTTTACGGTTGGTAATGTTACGTTCAACGGCCACAAAGTGAGTGCAATTTCCCTGGTCGTCAAACAAAGGTGCAATGTCTATTTCGAACCAGATTTCTTCGCCACTTTTAGTGTAGTTCAGCAGCTCGGTACGGACTGATTCGCCTCTTTCAAGACAGGCGTGAATCAGATCAAGCGCCTCTTTGGAAGTGCCCGGCCCTTGCAGGAATCTTGGGCTGCGTCCCAGCACTTCAGAAGCGCTGTACCCCGTTTGGGCAACAAATGCGTCATTCACAAAAACAATGGCAGGTCCGGGTTCGGACAAAGTGTTGGCCTCGGTAATAACAACGGCATCGTTCAAGCGTGAAATGGCCAATTGATAAAGGCGCATTTGCTCTTGAACTACCTTACGTTGATGCAGGTCCTGAATTTGATCGTGAATATCAATCGCAGAACCATACCACTTGATCCCGGAGGCCTCGTTGACACGAACTGCGCGAACCAGATGCCAGCGATACTCACCATCGGCACGACGCACACGGCATTCAACCTCGTACTGTTCACCGGATTCAACACACTGTGACCAGATCGCCATGACACGAGCCTGGTCATCAGTGTGTATAAACCTGACCCATTGATCATGCCCTAATGAGCGCCCGGTCAACCCGGAATACTTGAAGAACAACGGCGTGACGTAATCAACCTGGCCCTCTTTCGTCGCTGTCCAGACAATGATGGGCATAGACTCGGCCAACTGCTGGAAACGCTGAAACCCAAAACGGGTGACCTCATCAGCCATTTTCCTGGTCGTGATGTCTTGCAATGCCCCTTGAATGCGAGTCACTCGTCCTTGCGCTGAAACGAAAGGCATCCCAACGGATCTGACCCAAAGTAATCGACCACCCGCAGTATTGATTTGCGCTTCGACCTCAAAAGGTTTGCCTTCAACCCGGGCCGTATGAAAAACTGTCTTGACGTAGGTGCGATCTCGCTCGATAAAAAAATCAAGGGCGGCATCAATGCTTTCAGGGGAATAGCCTTGTTGCAAACCGTGAATACGTGCGACTTCATCAGACCAACTGACCTTGCCTGACAGCAAATCGAAAGACCAATGTCCAAGATCGCCGACAGAACGGGCAGCAGCAAGCAGCTGTTGCTGTTGGACAAATTGGGCATCGACTTTCGCAAGGGTGTCATCTAATTGCTGTTGCTGCAGTAATTTGCGGGTGCGATCAATGACCAACCAGGTCACAATCACGACCACGCCCACCGAAATAAGCCGGTTGCACCAGACAAACAGAATGGGAAAACCTGCGGGCGCAGGCGGTGAAGCGACGAACCCTATGCCAATAGCCAAGACAGCAACCGCACCGACATACAAAGTAATCTGGGGCCGATGCAGCAATGCCGAGTACAACACCAAAGGCACATACAAAGCGCCGGCGGCCAGCCCCAGACGCGCCTGAACATCAATCAGAAAAATAACCACAAAACCCGCAATAATCAGTGCCAGATGCCCTTTCTGAGTCGGGGACATTGGCAATGGCGCAGGTTGAATGGTATCTGACATAAAAAAGCTAAAGGGGCGACGCTTAATATTATTCGGTTGACTTGAATTTCCGCAACGTTTCAATGGCAATGACCCACTCTTCGTTGGTGGGAACCACCAGCACCTTGATGGCACTTTCATGAGAGGAAATCACCGAACTGTTTTGCTGATTAAGTGACGCATCAAGACGAAGACCCAGCCAGACAAGGTGATCACACACTGCCG
>CAYTSJ010000367.1:0-2684 GCA_964440385.1 uncultured Pusillimonas sp.
CGAGGTGGTTTAAATGACAAAAGTTGATTACCGAAATGATCATCAGGCCATCGCCGGCCTGATTCGTGATGGCCAGATCCATCGCGATGTATATACCAGCGAGACCTTGTTCGAGCTTGAAATGGAGCGCGTGTTTGCGCGAGGCTGGCAGTTCGTCGGCCATGAAAGTCAGGTACCGAATGCAGGTGACTACATCACGACAACGCTGGCGGGAACGCCAGTCATCATGATTCGTGATGCCGATAAATCGGTGCGTGTGCTTATCAACCGTTGCGCTCACAAAGGGGCTCAACTGGTGTTTGAATCCAAAGGCAATGCAGGGCGTATGTTGCGTTGCCCGTATCATGCCTGGAACTATAAATTTGATGGTTCTTTGTTGGCTGTGTCTCTCAAGGCGGGGTATGAAGATACGGGTTTCTGGGACAGCGAGGCTGCAGACGGTTTGCCGTTGCCGGGTGGCGTGGCGTCGCATCGTGGCTTTGTGTTTGCCCGATTGTCCAAAGAAGGGCCGGCATTCAATGACTACTTTGGCGACGTGCTTTCAGCCCTTGATAACATGGCTGATCGTTCACCCACCGGGCAGTTACAGATTGGAAAAAGCTGTATTCGTTCCGTGATCCGGTGCAACTGGAAAATGTATCTTGAAAATATCAACGATACGGTTCACCCGATTTCGACCCATGAGTCTGCCGCGGTCACGGCACGCAATGTGGGTCAGCATTTTGCCGAAACAGACCCGACAGCACTGGAGCAATTGTTGCCGTTTGGGGCCGGTTACGATTTCTACACCAAAATGGGGGCACGCACGCTGCCCAACGGGCATAGCATTTTGGGCACCAAGTTCAGTATTCACAGCGAGTACGCCGACGTCCCTGGCTATCGTGATCAGCTGGTGGCGGCTCATGGCGAAGCCCGTGCTGACGAAGTACTGGCGTATGCCCCGCAAAACGTGGTGTTTTATCCCGGTCTGGCGACCAAAGGTTCACCCCAGATCATTCGTGTCTTACGGCCCTTGGCAGTCAACCTGACGCAGCTTGAAGTCTGGGCGTTCCAGCCGGTCGGTGCCCCCGATGCCATGCTCAAGCGTGGCGAGACCTACAGCCGTCTGGTGTTTTCGCCCATGAGTGTCGTGGCACACGATGACGTTCATTTGTTTGAAAGCCAGCAAAAAGCCCTGATGTCTGCAGGCAACCCCTGGGTGAATTTGCAGCGTCAGTACCGTGCCGATGAAACCACGCAGCCTGACCAGAGTTTTGAAGATGGCAATAATGAACTGGTCATGCGCAACCAGTACAAAGCCTGGCATGAAATGATGATGTCACCCTCTACAGGAGAGTAAAGCCATGCAGGCAACAGATTTACACACTCAATTGATTGAATTCGTCTACAACGAAAACCGCTTGCTCGACGAGGCGCAGTATCAGGCCTGGTATGACCTGTTTGCCGATGATGGTGTTTATTGGGTACCGACCGAACCCGGGCACACCGGGCGCGAGGCGCAGGTGGCGATTGCCCTGGAAAGCAAAATGTTGCTGGCCTTGCGCATCGAGCGCCTGGCCCACCCGCGTGCCCATTCGTTGCAACCCCGGGTCAGGGGCATGCATGTGGTGCAACGCCCCGAGGTTGTAGTAGCCCGTGAAGAGGGGACAGGGTATGCCAAAGTGCGCACACAATTGGTGTATCTGGAACATCAGGCCGGGCATCAGGTGGTTCTTGGTGCCAAGGTTTTATACACCTTACGACCGGTTGAAACGCGGTTTCAGATTGTCGAGAAGCGGGTTGAACTGTTAAATTCAGACGCTTTCTTACCTGCAATCCAATTGTTTATCTAAATGAAATCGTTTCAACCTGAAGATATGACCTCATTTGCTGCTGTCGACATCGACGGCAGCATGGCTTACAAGCTGGTCTCTGGACTCATCGTGCCGCGCCCTGTGGCGTGGATCAGTTCGCAAAGCGAAGCAGGTTTGGTCAACGTGGCGCCTTTCAGCTCATTCAATTATGTTGCGCATAGCCCCGCCATGATAGCGGTGAACATTGCCTTGCAAGACGATGGCACCCTGAAAGACACGGCCCGCAATATTCGCGAAACCGGCGAATTTGTGGTTAACATCACCCCCACATCAGCGCTGGATGTCATGAACCAGAGCAGTGCCGAGTACCCCGCTTCAGTCAGCGAGGCGCAAGTGCTTAATATTCCTTTGGTGCCCAGTACCCAGGTCAAACCACCCCGGGTTGCGCTTTCGCCGGCACAAATGGAATGTCGCCTGACCCAGATTGTTCCCCTGGGTACCGGTATTAATACACTGTACATCGCTGAAGTGCTGGTCTTTCATGTGGCCAATACCATTTACGATGGTCGCCACATAGACAGCGTTGCCATGGATCCGGTGGCACGTCTGGGCGGCCCGTTTTACGCCTCATTAGGTGAAATTCACAAACGGGCCCGCCCCAAGGTCGTCTAAACCGAAGTTGCGCGAATCAGTTAAGATTCCATACAGCTTTTCTCTGATGGAATATTCATGCGTTACTTGTTTGCGGTTCTGTTTTCAGCGTTGACCTTGCTGGCAGGTTGCAGCGATGCCAACGATGCCGCTGCTCTGGCGCCGGCGCCGTATGTCAAAACGTGGGCTATCCGTTCAGGTGACCATGGGGCACTGACCTTGTCCGGTACGGTTCGGGCC
>CAYTSJ010000368.1:0-2678 GCA_964440385.1 uncultured Pusillimonas sp.
CCACACTGTATTGATGGCGAATGGCGTGCGAACCATCACGCAGGGTAACGTCAGAGATATAGATTTTTTTGTTATTCATTAGTTAACTCCACGCGTCTCAATAATACGGGCGGCCATACGCTCGGCAGTGGCCTTGGCTGCAGAAGTCATGATGTCAAGATTACCGGCATAAGCGGGCAGGTAGTGGGCAGCGCCTTCAACCTCAAGAAAGACTGAAGTTTTCAAACCTGTCAGCCCATGCCCCAAGCCGGGAATATTCAGGGGCTTGTCGGCAGTAATCCGGTCGAACTGGACCTTTTGCTTCAGTCGATACCCGGGCACATACTGCTGTACGGCTTCGACCATGGCGACCACCGACGCTTCAACCTTGGCTTCATCAACCGCATCAGACAAACAATAAATGGTGTCACGCATGATGAGTGGCGGTTCGGCCGGATTCATGACGATAATGGCCTTGCCACGCTTCGCACCACCAATCACTTCGATGGCACGCGAAGTGGTTTCAGTGAATTCATCGATATTGGCACGCGTGCCGGGACCTGCCGATTTACTGGAAATACTGGCCACGATTTCAGCGTACTTGACCGGCGCCACGCGGCTAACCGCAGCAACCATAGGGATGGTCGCCTGCCCGCCACACGTCACCATATTGACATTGAGCGCATCAAGGTGCTGCTCGCCATTGACGACCGGCACACAAAAAGGGCCAATGGCTGCAGGGGTCAGGTCAATCAGGCGAATGCCCGGTTTCTTTGCAGACAACAAAGCCGCGTTACTGATATGAGCTTGCGCGCTGGTCGCGTCAAAAACCATGTCGATATCGCTGAAAACCGGCAGTGAAACCAGCCCCTCAACACCATCGGATGTAGTCGCCACACCCATACGGGCTGCACGGGCGAGACCATCGGACTTGGGATCAATACCCACCATGGCGCCCATTTCAAGGTGCTCACCGTTGCGCAAGATTTTGATCATCAGGTCGGTGCCGATATTGCCCGAGCCGATGATGGCTACTTTAAGTTTTTGTTTCACTTCAAATATCACCTGATTAAATTGCAAAAATTCACTTGTTGGCTTCAGCCAATGACGGCGTGAAAACCACATCCGCATCGCCGGGTTCAGCGGAATACAGTTTTTTGACGGCATCCGCCCGGCGCGCCAACACCAGACGCTGATTGATATATCCTTTGTCGGTAATCTCGCCGCTTTCCACGTCAGGGCTATCAGGCAGGAACATGGCACGGGTCGGTGCTGAAGAAGCACCAATATTGCCGTCTTGCGCCAATTGGGCCATGACGTCCTGAACGCGTTGACGCAGATGATCAGGGTCGGCGTCGGCCACTTTCGGCGTCGGAAAAATCAGCAGGCCCACTTCATCTCTATCGTGCCCGGTGACCACGATGTCCTGGGCATACTGCGTCAAGAGGCTGACGGCTTTGACACGCAACGACCCCAAGCACACCCAGGTTCCGGTTGTCAGTTTGAAATCTTCAGCGACCCGACCATTGAAGGCGATGCCTTTTTCAGGGTGCTCGGGGTCAAGCAAACGACCGGCATCACCGATCATGTAGAAGCCGTCTTCGTCAAACGCAGCCGCTGTGCGCTCGGGATCGTTCAGATACTCTGAAAAGACCTGGGGCCCTTTCATCCTGACCTCGAGTTTGTCGCCATTGGGCAAAAACTTGACTTGCATGCCGGCCACGGGCAAACCGACGCAGCGCGGGTCATCGGACAGCCAGGACACAAAGGTACCTACCGGCGAAGTTTCTGTTGAACCCAGCGACGAACCGAACACCACCCGCTCGCCCACAACTTTCTCGACTTCTGCGTTGAAACGATCCCAGGTCGCAGGGGTGAGGGCTGCACCGGCATAAAACACAGCGCGCAGGCGAGCAAAACAATCACGGGCGATACCTTTGTCGGCCTCCATGAGGGTCAGGAAACTGTCAAAGGCACGCGGCACATTCAGGAAAAGGTTGGGCTGAATTTCACGGAAGTTACGCACCGATTTCTCGATAAGCCCAGGCAGGGGTTTGCCTTCGTCAAAGTAGAACGACCCGCCGTTGCACAACACCATATTGAAGTTGTAGTTGGTACCGCAAGCTTGCATGGTGCTAAGATAGGAATAGATTACTCACTTTCGAAGGCGCAAGCAATGAGTGGACACTCCAAGCATCTACCGGCCGATGAGCGGCGCGCGGCCACAGTCGAGGCGGTGGTCGACTTGGCCGCCGAGCAGAACCCCAGCGACATCACGACCACAGCCATCGCACAGCGTATGGGGCTGACCCAGGGGGCGCTGTTTCGTCACTTCCCGACCAAGGACGCCATCCTGCAGGCGGTGATGTCCTGGGTCACGGAACGCCTGCTGGCTCGGGTGGACAAGGCAGCAGAAGGCACTACGTCTCCGGTCGCAGCCCTTGAGGCGGTCTTCATGACGCATATCGACTTCGTGTCCGAGCACCCGGGTGTGCCGAGGATGCTCTTCGGCGAATTGCAGCGACCTGGAGAGACCCTGCCCAAGCGAATGGTGCAGACCTTGATTCAGCACTACGGCGAGCGGTTGCATCGCCTGCTCGAAGCCGGCAAGGCGCAGGGCGAACTGGATGCGGGACTGGATGTGGATGCCGCCGCCGTGTTGTTCATCGGCACGATCCAGGGACTGGTCATGCAGTCGC
>CAYTSJ010000369.1:0-2658 GCA_964440385.1 uncultured Pusillimonas sp.
TAGGCGCATGTCTGGTCAGAATTTGTGGTTATCCTGTATGTATTACGTTGGGTGTAATCAGCATTTATTTATCGGAGTATCAATTATGGCGAGCCCGACCTGTGAACGCATCGCTTTGCGCAGCGCTTTCATTACCTTCACAGATAATCCGTTCCTGGCGGGTAAGTCAGCCCTTCATCACGAATCTGATGGGCTGATCATCTGTCGTGACGGACGGATTGAATACGCCGGCCCCTATGACGCATCGCATCCTTTGCTTGATGGAATAACGGTAACGCACTATTCAAATGCCATCGTAGTTCCCGGATTCATCGATACACATGTTCACTACCCGCAAATGCCCATGATTGGCGCTTACGGTGCCCAGTTAATTGATTGGCTGAATACCTACACGTTTGTCGCCGAACAAAAATATGCCGACCCCGCATATGCCGCTATGGTGGCCAACCGCTTTTGTGACGAATTGCTCCGCAATGGTACAACCACTGCTTCTGTTTACTGTACTGTTCATCCGGCGTCAGTCGACGCTTTCTTTGAAGCCGCGTCCATTCGGAACATGCGTATGATCGCCGGCAAGGTCCTGATGGACCGCAATGCTCCGGATGAATTGCTTGATTCTGCGCAGTCTGGTTATGACGACTCGTTGGCATTACTTGAGAAATGGCACGGACGCGCGCGATTGCACTATGCCATTACGCCCAGGTTTGCCCCCACCAGCACACCTGAACAGCTTGAGGCGGCCGGTACGCTTTGGCGCCAGCACCCTACAGCGTATATGCAAACCCATATTTCCGAGAACCGTGACGAGATTTCATGGGTGAAATCACTCTTTCCCAGGAACGAGACGTATCTTGATGTCTACGATCATTTCGGGCTGGTAGGGCCTCGCGGGTTATTTGGCCATGCCATACACATGCAAGAATCAGAATGGCAACGGCTGGCCGAAGCCGACGCGGCCGTCACACATTGTCCAACGTCAAATTTGTATTTAGGAAGTGGACTGTTTGATTTTCGTCGTGCTCTTGAGCCGGGTACATCTAATCATCGTATAAGAACCGGGCTTGCGACGGATCTTGGTGCAGGTACGTCATTCTCGATGCTGCGCACCATGGGCGAAGCCTATAAGGTAGGACAAATGGGTGGCTATTCATTATCAGCCCCAAAAGCGTTTTACCTGGCCACACGCGGTGCAGCCCATGCCTTGCATCTTGACGACAAAATCGGTTCGATTGCGGCAGGATTCGATGCCGATCTTGTCGTGCTGGACCGACACGCGACACCCCTGTTGGCCTTCCGCGATGACTACTGCAACAGCATTGAAGAAGTGCTGTTCATGCTGATGACACTCGGTGATGACCGCGTGGTTCGTGATGTCTATGTTGGTGGGGTAAAAATTTGATTTTGCTATAGCGTGACAGTCAAACCATCCCACATCAGCTTGACACCCGTCGCGAAGAGCATGATGTACATCAGTCTGAAGAACGTAACCTGATCAACTTTGTTGTGCAGCCAAATGCCTAGTTTTACACCAGCCACGGCCACAGGCGCGAGCACCAGCGATGTGCCAAGATTTGTGGCGTCCAGCAAACCCAAAGCCGCGTAGGGCACCAGTTTCACGTAATTCACAATGCCAAAATAAATCGTTGCTGTACCCACCAAGATGCGTTTATCGAGATTTTTGGGCAGCAGATACATCATTAACGGGGGTGCGCCTGCATGTGCCAGAAAACTGGTGAACCCTGACAGCATTGACCAGAACCCGCCTTGAAAGTGATCACCGATTGCGGACGCTGGTTTTTTTGGCTTTATAGTTCGCCATCGTTTTGACCAGTGGTTGAGCGTGAAAAGGATGGCGACTGTACCTAGAAGTATCTTTAACGCAGACTCACTGACATACTCGAAGGTGAGATACCCAATCAGAATTCCTAATATTGCGCCAGGCAACAAATGCATCATGAGCGCCGTATTCCAGGTGCTGATCCAGGCCCTCAAGCCGGTTATATCCATCACACACAAGATGGGTAACATAATGCTTGCCGCTTGAACCGGGGATATGGTGATCGCCATCAGTGGCACAGCGAGCGCACCCACCCCGCCCACAAAACCGCCTTTGCCTATACCGACAATAAGTACACCGGGAATGGCGACCAGATAAAACCAGGGATCCAGGATCAATGACATATTAAAAGCGATCCAAAATGACAAACGCCATGCAAAAGCATGGCGTTAAGGCTGTCAGGCAAATGATACCTGCAGATTTACTGCAGCGCGATTTCGACGTCGACGCCGGCAGGCAAGTCGAGACGCATCAGGGCATCAACAGTTTTGTCGGTAGGGTCGACAATGTCCATCAAGCGCTGGTGCGTACGAATTTCCATTTGGTCGCGAGCGGTCTTGTTGACGTGAGGCGAGCTCAACAAGTCGTAGCGACGAATACGTGTAGGCAGTGGTACTGGACCACGCACAACCGCACCCGTACGCTTGGCTGTATCGACGATCTCTGCGGCAGATTGGTCGATCAGTTTGTAATCAAAAGCTTTCAGACGGATGCGGATTTTTTGGTTTTTCATGGAGATTCCTAAAGAACGATAAAGGTAAAGGACCTGAGCCCTTTACCTTGGGCAGTGAGCTTATTGCTGATTAGGCAATAATCTTGGC
>CAYTSJ010000370.1:0-2637 GCA_964440385.1 uncultured Pusillimonas sp.
GAAATGGGGACACCCCACGTCGCCCGATTCTTCGCCTGTGGCGCTGAACACGAACTTGTTTTTACCGGGGTTATTCCGGGTCTCGATATCGAACGTATCCGCAACGATGTCCAGAAAATCTGTGAAACACAGATTCGTTTTTTTGAACCTGAAACCCAGACGGCTCCCTTTCTGGACAGCAGCAACCGCTACGTTTTCATGACCATGGTCACCGGCGATGGCTACGGCGGGCTTGAGCATCGTGCCTCGACAGCGCTGCTTGCTTCGCGCGGCGACCTGCCCGTGAAGGCGCAAGCCGACGCCCCCGAAAGTTACATCACCTTTCTGGGGTTGGTGAGTCATGAATACTTTCACACGTGGAATGTCAAACGCATCAAGCCCGCTGCCTTCGCACCCTACGCTCTTGATCGCGAAAACCACACCCGAATGCTGTGGCTTTCAGAGGGCTTCACGTCTTACTACGACGACTTGATGCTGCTGCGCGCAGGCTTGATTGATGAAACCAGGTATTTCAGTCTGCTTTCAAAAACCATCGACACGGTGAAGAAAACACCAGGACGCCGTTTGCAATCTGTCGCCGACAGCTCTTTTGATGCCTGGACGCGCTTTTACAAACAAGACGAAAATGCCCCCAATGCATTGATCAGTTATTACAGCAAGGGCTCATTGATCGCCCTGGGGCTTGACCTTGTCTTGCGCCATGCCACACAGAACCGCCGCTCGCTGGATGACGTGATGCAGCTGCTGTGGACCCGGTTCGGGCGCGAATTTTATAAAGGCAACCCGATTGGCATCCCTGAAGATGCCGTCGCGGGCCTGATCGAAGAAGCTTGCGGCGTGAATGTCAGTGATTTCCTTAAACGCTATGTTGACGGCTTCGAAGATATTCCGCTGGTCGACTTGTTTGCGGCCCATGGCATGACGCTGGAGACTTCCACAACGCCCAAAGTGCCCGTCCTGGACGCCCGTTTACGCCTGACACAAGGACGCGTTGAGCTAGCCTCAGTCATGAATGGCGGGGCTGCACATACCGCTGGTCTTAGCGCCGGTGATCAGCTCGTTGCGCTTGCAGGCTTGCGTATTGGCGACCTTAAAGATGTTGACGCTATCTTGCGCACCTGTATGCCTGGCGACCCTGTCACCGTTCATATTTTCCGGCGCGATGAATTACGCAGTTTTACCCTGCACCCTGCGACAGCCCTTCCTGGCTGGACGCTGAAACGTACCTCTTGAAAACGCCTGCCTATGACTGATGCCCGTTTATCGTCCAAAGCTGTTCTTGTTACCGGTGCCGCCAAGCGCCTGGGTCGTGAAATTGCCCTTACCTTCGCACGATCGGGTTGGGATGTGGCCATCCACTACAACACGTCGCACAGTGATGCCTTGCGCACAGCCTCTGATATCGAGGCCCTTGGGGTGCGTTGCGCTGCCATTCAAGGCGACCTGGCCAACCCCGAAGCCGTGCTGTCGGTTTTTGGGAGCAGCGTTAAGGCTTTAGGTCATATCGAGGCCGTCGTCAACAACGCCTCATTGTTTGAATACGATGCGCCTGCCACATTTTCTGCCGCGTCTTTGCAAGCCCACATCATGCCCAATCTGGCTGCACCCCTGCTGTTGGCTCAACAACTTGCTGCCCACCTGACAGCACGAGGTACGCACGCAAAAGGGGCCGTCATTAACCTGCTTGACCAGAAGCTCTGGGGCTACAACCCTGACTTTTTCTCTTACACACTCTCCAAGGCAGCGCTTCAAGCAGCCACTACAATGATGGCCCAGGCTTACGCCCCCCAGCTGCGTGTGGTTGGTGTGGCCCCCGGCCTGACTCTTCCCAGCCACTTGCAAACGCCGGAAGACTTCGAAAGGACGCATTCCATTTCACCGCTAGGCAAAGCCAGCAGCCCCGAAGATATTGCACGTACCATCTTGTTTGCCGCTGAAACGCCCAGCATCACCGGCACATCGATTGTGGTTGATGGTGGCCAGCACCTGATGGGCCTGCAGCGCGACTTCAGCTGCTTATAATCTGTCTTCTTAATGAAACTTTCGCTCTTGCGTGTTATCACGACAAGCGCTTGAACTGACTATCCTCATGCTCACCCGCCGGATTTATTTTTCCCAGCTTGCCCTTGATGCCCATATCGGCATCCTTGAACACGAGTTGCAAGCGACCCAGCCCCTGCACATTGACGTTGAACTTGATGTGGACATTCACCAGCCGGTCAATGATCTGAACATCCAGACCGTCCTTGATTACCGCCTGGTGCGTGCCGCCATCGTTCAAGAATGCACCCAGGCCCATGTGCACCTGATCGAAACGCTGGTAGAGCAAGTCACCGAACGGCTGCTGAATGATTTCCCTGAAATCCGGAACATCAAGCTGCGCATCAGTAAACCCAATGCCTTCTCTGACTGCGCTGCGGTCGGCATTGCCATTGAGCGCAGTCGGCAGGCCTGATCAACATGAGCACCTTTGATAGCCAGAACCGCTTTGCAAACGCAGATGAAACCCCTGACGACCGCGACCACCGAAAAATGAGTGTCAGTGAAAACAAGCTGACCAAACGACTGATCCGCGAAACAGGGCGGGCCATTATTGACTTCAACATGATTGAAGCCGGTGACAGGGTCATGGTCTGC
>CAYTSJ010000371.1:0-2614 GCA_964440385.1 uncultured Pusillimonas sp.
CTCATAGTTAAAAATCGCTTTCAAAAGAATGCGACAACTATGCTGACACTGGGGGGACTCGCTCTCGGCACTATGCGATAGAGCCATAGGGGTTCAGGAGTGCTGCTAGCGTATTGAACGTTGCGCCGCTGGAAACACTACTTCGAACTGGGTTGCGTCGGCCGTCGAGCCGGCGCTGACTCGACCCCCATGGGCCTCTACAATTGTTTTCACGATAGCTAATCCAAGCCCCGAGCCTTCACTGCTGCGATGGCGCGATGAATCCGGCCTATAGAATCGTTCGAAAATATGGGTGAGGTGCTCCGGAGTTATGATCGGCCCTGGGTTCGCGATACAAACGCTTGCCTTGTCGGCGTCGAGATTGAGCGATACCGTAACGCTGCGTCCACGCGGTGCGTAGCGAATAGCGTTCGACAGTAGATTACTCAGCGCTCGGCGTATCATGAGTCTGTCCCCACGGACGAGTACTGGGCCGCCGACAGCATGCAGTTGCACTTCGCGTTCTTCGGCCCAGGCACTAAAGTAATCAAATAGCATCTTGATCTCGGCTTCGAGGTCAATCTCAACAAGCTCAGGTTTAAGTAAATTGTTGTCGGCCTGAGCTAGAAACAGCATATCGCCAACCATTTTGGCCATGCGCTCGTACTCTTCTAAGTTCGAATACAGGATCTCCCGGTACTGTTCGACGCTGCGGGACTGAGAAAGCGCGACCTCAGTTTGGGTTTTGAGGTTCGTGATGGGGGTTCGAAGCTCGTGCGCGATGTCACCGGAAAAATCGGAGAGACGGCGGAAGACGTCCTCAAGCCGCTCAAGCATTCCGTTGAAAGACATTGCAAGCTCGACCAGTTCAGTAGGAACGGCGTGTGGTTCGAGTCGTATATGCAGCTGATCCGACCTGATTTTTCCGATTTCGCGGCTGATGCGCCGTATCGGTGCATGGCCTTGGTGCACGGCGAGCCATGTAGCCAAAATCGCAATGAGACAGGCCGCCACCGTGATGATTCGGAGGTAGTCCCGAAAGCTGTCCAGATAGTGCAGATGGAAATTGATGCCCGTGGCCACGGCGATGGTTAAGGTGCTCCGCGCAGGGAAACTGTCTGTTCCGGTCCGTAGTACAGCTCCTCGAAACGTCTCGCCGTGATCTTGCCATATGCCAACCGTGTCAATAGTGATTTTCTTTACAGGCTGGGCGATTTGAGCAAACCTGTCCAAATTGGATCCCGGCGTAGCATAGATCAGCGCACCCGAGTCCGAGGAGATACGATATTGAGCGTTATGGTGGCCGGACACGGCATTGGCAAGCCGCTGATTCAACTCGGCACGTGCTATATCAGTCGGTAGCGTGGCTAGCGTGTGCTTTAAGGCCTGAACGACCGCATTCAGTTCATCAACATCTTGCTGAATAAAATGGTTGTTGATTGACCGCTCTACGATCCAGCCGAATGTGAGTAGTACGACTGTTATGACCGCCCCAATAGAAACGGTAAGCCGTACAGCTAGGGATGCCGGCCGTCTTTTCATCAACTATTCGGGGAGCGTCACGTCGAGCATGTAACCCATGCCGCGTACCGTGTGGATAAGCTTAGGATCAAAATCGTCATCGATTTTGGCGCGTAGGCGTCGGATCGCGACATCAATGACATTGGTGTCGCTGTCAAAGTTCATGTCCCACACCTGGGAAGCAATCAACGAGCGAGGCAGTACTTCGCCTTGCCGGCGCACCAAGAGTTCCAACAAGGCAAACTCTTTGTTCGTAAGATTAATACGCACGCTTTTGCGCTGAGCCCGGCGTCGAGGAATATCGAGAACGAGATCAGCGATCTGTAACTGATCTTGGAAGACAGGAGCGGCGCCCCGCCTTAATAACGTACGTACACGCGCTAGGAGCTCTGAAAAAGCGAACGGTTTTACCAAGTAATCGTCTGCGCCCAGCTCCAGCCCTTTGACGCGGTCTTCTACACTATCCCGGGCAGTCAGAAATAATACCGGCGTCGACGATTTCGCATCGCGTAGAGCCTGGACGATACGCCAACCGTCCACATCGGGCAGCATAACGTCCAAGATAATCAAATCATAAGAGCCAGTCAGGGCCAAATGATGTCCGTCCAAGCCAGTGCGCACGAGGTCCACAACGAAGCCGGACTCGACTAGCCCTTGGCGTACATAATCACCGGTTTTGGTCTCGTCTTCGACCAACAGCAATTTCATGGGTTCGGTCCTGTAGATCCATCGGTTATCACGAAAAGAAGAGCGCTTTGCCGTCCATTGTTAGACTTTAGTGCCATGGCGCTGACGGCAACATGACGTCAGCATTACAAAATTGTAATGCTACGGTAGAAGCCGTCACCGGTAGAGCTGGGTTTGAACGAAAATGCTAGCTTCTGCAGGCAAATTACTGCCCGTACGGCATCCAAGTTGCTGCACGAGGAAAGTGGCGCCGCATGACGGCGGTCACATGATGATCACACCTCAACCTTGTTGGAGATCGATATGCCTCATGAAAAGTTTCAATCCTGCATAGACGCTTGTTATGCCTGCGCTACGGAGTGCGACCACTGCGCTGATGTTGCCCCTGTTTTTCGTAGTCCTTAGCTCCGGGATCAGGCAGCGATTT
>CAYTSJ010000372.1:0-2606 GCA_964440385.1 uncultured Pusillimonas sp.
ACGTTCGATGAAGCGACCATCGCGACGGTTACGCGAATCAGCAGCTACAACATTGTAAAACGGACGTTTCTTCGAGCCACCGCGGGCCAGACGAATCACCACCATAGGTAATCCTTTGAAAATGATGTGGAAAACGAAAGATTCTAGCACCTTAAGACTGCGAAACGCAAACTAAAAGCTGAATCCACCCAAAAACAATCGCCAGAAAGCCACAGGCTTGCTGATGACAGAATAGAGACCTGTCAGCGACGCGACAGGAAATGTGTGACCGTATCCGCGTTTTCGACTTGCTGAAGCAGCGTGTTGCCGGTTTGTCGACAAAATGCCTGAAAATCTCTTACCGCATTGATATCAGTGGTCACGACTTTAAGCACTTGACCGCTTTGCAACTGAGCCAACGCTTTTTTTGCCCGCAAAATAGGCAGCGGGCATTTTAACCCAGATGCATCAACCTCGAGATCGAAGGACGGCATGACATTACCCCTGGACTCGCTCACGTACCCAAGCCTCAACGGTAGACAGGGCTTGCGGCAACGCTGACGTGTCTGTTCCGCCACCCATGGCCATATCAGGACGTCCGCCGCCTTTACCACCCACCTGAGCCGCAACAAACCCTAACAGATCACCCGCCTTCACTTTGGCGGTGGTTTCCGGGGTAACGCCTGCGACCAGGCTGATTTTATCGTCAGCGACCGTTGCCAACAGAACGACAGCGGGTTTGAGACGCTCTTTAAGGTCATCCACCATACCACGCAAGGCTTTGGGATCGACCCCGGGCAACTGCCCCACCAATAAACGAGCACCGCCGACATCAATTGCCTGGCTGAGCAAATCGTTACCCGCAGATGCAGCAAGTTTTTGCTGCAGACGCTGGACCTCGTTTTCTGCGGCCTTAAGCTGCGACTGAAGCAGACCAATACGGGAAAGCAGCTCGGCAGGCTGGGTCTTCAGCTGGCTTGCAGCCTGTTGCACCGTGGCGTTGGTGTGTTGCGCCCAAGCCAACGCATTATCGCCGGTAATCGCTTCGATACGGCGTACACCCGCAGCCACGCCCCCTTCGGAAACGATCTTGAACAAACCGATATCGCCGGTGCGGGACACGTGAGTTCCACCACACAACTCGCGTGAGAAGCCAATATCAAGGACGCGAACCTCGTCACCGTACTTTTCACCAAAAAGTGCCACTGCCCCGCCCTGCACGGCCTCGTCGTAAGACATGAGGCGCGCGCTGACCTGGGCATTGGCCAGGACTTCGGCGTTGACGATGCTTTCGATGGCCATGATTTCCTGGGCCGTGACGGGCGCATCGTGTGCGAAGTCAAAACGGGTTTTGTCTGGATCGACCAACGAGCCACGCTGCTGTACGTGTGCCCCCAGCACTTGTCGCAACGCCTTGTGCATCAGGTGAGTGGCCGAGTGATTACGAATGGTGCGTGCACGGCGAACCGTATCAACCTGAGCGTTGACGACATCACCCACCGCCAATTGACCTTGCTCGAGTACACCGTGATGACCAAACACCTGGCTTTGTATCTTTTGGGTATCGGCAACGACAAAGCGTGCGCTACCTGTTGCGATAACACCGGCATCACCGACCTGCCCACCCGACTCGGCGTAAAACGGTGTAACGTCGAGGACCACAACCGCGTCTTGGCCCGCGCGAACCACTTCGACGGCGCTGCCATCTACATAAAGTGCTGTAACACGCCCCTGAGCCTGAAGGTGATCATAACCTTCGAAGCGGGTCTCAACGCCAGAATAACTTAGGCCTTCTGCCGCCTTGAACTTGCCTGCCGCACGGGCCTGTTCGCGCTGACGCTGCATCGCGGTTTCAAAACCAGGCAGGTCTACATTAACTTTGCGCTCGCGACAGATATCTGCCGTCAAATCAACCGGAAAACCGTAGGTATCGTACAAAGTGAACAAGGTCTGGCCATCAAGAAAGCCGTCAGGCGGCAAGAATGACAAAGCCGCATCCAGAATCTTCATGACGTTTTCCAGGGTCTCGCTGAAACGCTCTTCTTCCTGACGCAACACCTGTTCAACACGCTCTTTCTGAGCAGCCAGTTCAGGGTAAGCATCACCCATTTGCTGAACAAGATCAGCGACCAGGCGGTGGAAGAAAACACCCGACTGCCCCAGCTTGTGGCCATGACGCAGCGCACGGCGCACAATGCGTCGCAACACATAGCCGCGACCTTCGTTGCTGGGGATCACACCATCGACAATCAGGAAGCTGCAGGCGCGGATATGGTCGGCGATGACTTTCAGCGAGTTGTTACCCAAATCGGTAACACCGGTTTCGCGTGCAGCCGCTTTGACCAGCGCCTGAAACAAGTCAATCTCGTAATTTGAGTGCACGTGCTGGAGCACGGCAGCAATACGCTCAAGACCCATGCCGGTATCAACGCACGGTTTGGGCAATGGCGTCATGTTGCCATCGGCGTCACGCTCGAACTGCATGAACACCAGATTCCAGACCTCGATGTAACGATCACCGTCTTCTTCAGGTGACCCCGGAGGGCCGCCCCAGACATCGGGACCATGATCATAAAAAATTTCGGAACACGGACCACAGGGCCCGGTGTCGGCCATTTGCCAGAAAT
>CAYTSJ010000373.1:0-2594 GCA_964440385.1 uncultured Pusillimonas sp.
CACGATGCCACTGGGTTTTATACCCGGGAAGGCGGTGCGTCAAGACTTGTGAGCCCGGATACCGGCCTGCAACAGTCCAGCGAAATGCCACGGGGACCTGGCGCCGGCTGTTGCGATCTTGTTCCGTCGCCATAGTCTGTGTTTTCCCTTGTGTATTTCTTTTAATCAACCGGCATGCGGGGTCGCTTGCCGTTAAGGGAAAACCATGCAAACTCGTCTCACGCCGCTGGCAGCGTTGCTGTCAATGGCTTTCATTACTTCTGCACAGGCAGAAACCACCCTCGAACCTATTGTTGTCACCGCTTCGCGGTTCGAATCCGCCCAACAAGAACGCCCCATCGCCGCCCAGGTCATCACCGCTGAAGAAATTCGCGACAGTTCTGCCACGAATGTGTCGGAAGTGCTGGGGAAGTTGGGGGGTGTTCACAAGCGCATCAACTTTACTGGCCTGCCAGACTCCCCACTTGACCTGCGCGGATTCGGCATGAGCGGCGATCAAAACACCCTGGTGCTTCTGAATGGTCAACGGCTTTCAGACTTTGAGGGAGGCACCGCGCGGCTGTCATCGATCCCGATTGAATCGATCGAACGTATTGAAATCTTGCGCGGGTCAGGCGCGGTTCAGTACGGTGGTGGCGCCACGGCGGGAACGATCAACATCATTACGCGATCGCCTATCGGTCAGCCTTTATCGGGTCATGTATTTGCCCAGGCGGGCAGCCACAAAGCACGCGATGCCCGCGGCGGCATTCAGGTGGGCGGCGAAAAATGGGGCATGCGACTAGACGCCCAACATTACGAAGCGGACAACTATCGTGAAAACAATAAAGCCAAGACCGACAACGTCAACGGTGAATTGCGGCTCGGTAATCAGAAAGACTTCGTCGCTGTATCCTTCACTGCAGATGAGCAGAAAGCGCGTTTGCCCGGCGAAAGAACGGAAGCACAGTTAAAAACAAATCCGCGTGGAACACGTACCCCGGACGACTATCTGAACAGTCGCGGTCAAATGTACGCACTGAAAGCAGAAAAATCGTTGGATGCAGTTACCCTCGCTATGGATGCCAGCTACCGCGACAAAGATGAATCGTCTTACTACAAAGATGTATGGGGGACGCGTTCGCGCAAAACGGATGCCAGCGTGATCAGCCTGTCACCCCGTGTTCTGATCAGCAGCGACTGGGCATCGGTCAGTAATAGCCTCACTGTCGGTGCTGACTGGAGTCAGTGGCGCTTCAAGAATGACACCATCGCCACAGGGTTTTATGACACCATCAACGAACGTGGCAAACAACACAATAAAGCTGTTTACGCTCGTAACGAGGTTAATCTGCCTACAGAAACCCGGATCAGCCTTGGGATACGGCGTGAATTTGTCGACCAGGAACAGCGCCAGTGGTCACCTTTAAACTCAAACCGTACGTCAAATGTCCGGTTAACCGCTCACGAAATTGCGCTTCAACAGGCCCTTGGACTTGGGTTCTCGGCCTATGGCCGGACTGGTCGCAGCTTCCGCGTTGCCAACATCAACGACAACAACTGCAGCTTTACACCTTGCAGTGATCTTTTGCGACCCCAAACATCTCGTGATCATGAAGTGGGCCTGGAGTGGAAAAGCAACACGGCCTCGTTCCGAATCGGTGCATTCCGAATGGATGTGAATGACGAAATTCACTACAACAATCTGGTGTTCACCACAATGAATCTTTCGCCAACCCGCCACCAAGGGTTGGAGCTTGAGGGTCGTGTCCAGTTGCTGGATCGTGTCGATCTGGCCGCCCGCTACACACGCACGCAAGCTAAATTCCGGGAAGGCATATACAACGGTGTTGACGTCGCTGGCAAAGAAGTGCCGATGGTTCCAAAAGATCGAATCGGGGTTAATCTGGGTTGGCAGATAACTGGCGACACGCGTGCTTCGGTGAATGTGCAATATGTCGGAGGACAACGCTATGACAACGACCAGGCCAACCGTTTCCGTAAAATGCCCTCATACACCATCACCGACTTCAAGATCAGTCATGAAATTGGCGATTGGCGTCTGGCAGCAGGGGTGAATAACCTTTTTGACGAAGAATATTATTCCTACGGTATCGTTAACCGAACCTACACCTCCTTTAACGCCTACCCCGAAGCCCGGCGCACGTTCTATGCCAGTGCCGAGTACCGGTTCTAAGTCGGTCACGCCAGTCTTTTGGCTGGCAGCCGCCTGCCTTGGCAGTATTCTGCTCGGGCAGGCTGTGGCGGCTACGCCTGCCACACCCACGCCACAGCGCATTGTTTCCCTGGACTTATGCACCGACTGGATTCTGGCGCACCATGCCGACCCGGACCAGGTCGTGGCCATTTCTCCGTTGCAGCCACGTTACCGTCCCGAAGGCTTGACCCACGCCTGGCCCCATCATGACGGCACGCTCGAACGGATCATTGAACTCAAGCCCGACTTGATCCTGGCGGGCGAGTACAACGCCATCACGCTGCGAAACCGCCTTAAAACCCTGGGGTTTCGTGTTGAGGTACTGCCGCTGCCCACCAGCCTGGATGCGATTCGTGACTACGAATTACAGACCTTGAGGCTGCTGGGCAAGCCCGCT